>DAHZZC010000095.1 GCA_027435495.1 Planctomycetales bacterium | reverse complement strand
GCTCGGCCGCCCGCCCGCGGACGACCTGAGCTTTGCCGAGTGGTTCGCCCGATGGGATGCCGGACCCTGGCCCCTCCTCATCGACCGGGTGGCGCTCGGGTCAGCCGGGCTCGGGCCAAGGTCGTCCTGCTTGCCAGGCCGCCTACCGCCCGAGCGTCGCGATTCGGCCCGGGCGCTGCTGGCGTCGCATGGACTGGCGGCGATTCGGTTCGAAGGCGCTCTTCTCATCACCACCGAGGCCGAGCGTCCGCGATTCGCGATCCGATCAACCTGGGCCGGATCGATCGCTGAGGCGGTCGCCTGGGGAGCCGATCAGACCGATCGGTTTCAGTCGGTGGAACGATGGCGAGGTGAGGTGTCGCCGAGGGTTTCCGCGATATCGGAGCCGGCCTCGACGGCTCTCCGGTCCACCGCGGGACATTACCCCGGTCGGTTCTCGTCGAGCGGGTGGCCCGCGGTCGGATCATCGGTCCGTCTCGTCGACCGTCGCCGGCGGGTCGTGATCGGGTGGATGGTGGCCGGGCTGGTCGCGATCGCCGGAACGGCCTGGTCACGCCGGTCGAAGTGGGGTGGGCTCCTGGCGCCGGCGCTGGTCGTTGGGGCCGTACTGGCGATCGAGCTGGCGATTCCCTCTCGGTTCCGCTCGATCACCGCTGGAGCCCTTGTCGGGGCATTTGCTGTCCTGATCGTCGCGATCGCGGGGCGATGTCGGTGGCCGTCGATGGCCATTCGAGCGCCGAGCCGGGCGGAAAGCTCGATGATTCGGGCGGGAGCCGGATCGTCGGTGGTCGTCTTGCTGGCGATCGCGGCCCTGGCACCTCGGCCCGCAACGGCGCGCGACGATCCGCCGATCGTCGCGCTTTTCCCGTATGAGGGGACTTACGACCCCGCGAAGGCACCCGACCGGGTCGTGCTTCGGCTCGACGACTATCGGCGGCTGACCTGGCGCTCGCCTGTGGTCGAGGTGAAGGCGGGGGTCATTGCGCTGGCCTCGGGGCACCGGGTCACGCGAAAGAGAGCCGGCGAGATTCTGGTGGAGACCGAGATCGAACTGGCGGCGCGTGGTGGTCCAGGCCCGTTTGCCTGGCTGGTCCCGGTGGCATCGGCGCGCGAAATCACCGCGATGATGGGAGGCGAGCCGGTTCCGATCGCCGTGGAGCCGGGCGGCGCGACCGCTCGGATCATCCTCCCCGGTCCGGGGAACTACCTGCTGAGCTTGCGCCGATGGGCCTCGGCCCGGCTCGACGAGTCGGGTGCTGAGGTCCTCAGTCTGCCGATCAACGCGACCCCGACGGCCCGCCTCGTCGTCGCCCCGCCCGCCGAGTCGATGGGCCAGGGAGTCGCCGTGACCCGGGGCCGCCTGGAAACGACCCCGAACGGCACGCTGGATGGTCGGCTCGGTCCCTGCGATCGGCTGATCGTCCGATGGACACCCCCCAACGGCCCGGTCCGCCCGGCGATCGAGCCTGGCACGGTCGGTGCGCTGGTTCTTTGGGACGTGACACCGGCCGGCGACCACGTCCGCGCCCGGCTGACCTACCACCGGGCCGACGAGATCGCCTCGGTCCGGCTTGCGCACGATCCGGGTCTCATCCTTCGATCGGTGAGGGTGGCTGGCGCTTCTCGAGTTCTCTGCGAGCTGGAACCGGGCAAGGACGAATGGGTCGTTAGTTTCGATCCTCCACTACCGCCGTCCGCGACGATCTTCGTCGAATACTGGAAGCCGTCAGCCGGTCTCGATGTCGACGGAGAGCCCCCGGGGCGCGAGCCGGCCCGACCGTTCCCACGACTTCAGCCTGCTGGCGGCGAGCGACTTACCGGAGTGCTCGGAGTTCGAAGGCCGGGCGACTGGACGGGCCGGCTCGCACCGGATCGCGATGCGGCGTCGATCGACGATGAGGCGTTTGTCAAGGTCTGGGGGCCGCTCCCCGACGAGCCGCTTACCTTCTGCGGGACCGAACGGCTTGGCCCCGCCCGAGCGATCACCCTGGAGACCGGCCCGGCCCGGCCTCGGATCGCGATTCGGCCAGCCGTGCAGGTTCGGATCGAGGCGGGGCGGTTGATCGTTGCGGCGGATGCCGAGATCGAGGCCACCGAACTGCCGCCCGTGCTCGAGGCCGTCCTGCCGCCCGGCCTGCGCGTCACCCAGGTGCAGGGAGACGGTCTGATTGACTGGACCGTCACCGGAGAACGAAAGCTCAATTTGACCTGGCACCGTCGAGGAGCCCGGTCGCGAAGGGCGCTCCACCTTCTCGGCTGGATTGCCACCCATGAGGACCCGCTCGCCGTTCCCCCACGCCGGCCTGCCCTTCGGACCCCCTGGATCGACTGGCCGGGCGCTGAGGTTGGCCCCGCGACGCTGGCGGTCTTCGGTCCAACCAACGCCGAGATCCGGGGCGGATCGGGTCTCACCCCCTCGACACTCCTGGCATCGCCTCCATCGACGGCTCTCGCGCAGCCCGAGTCCGTCTCCGGCCCCCGGCTCTCGTATCTCGTCGAGGACGCCGGGCACCTGGGCGAGCTCTCCTGGGTGCCTCGGCCGCCACAGGTCTCGGTCGTTGTCGAGAGCCGATTGACCGTCGACACCAACCTGGCACGGTGGGTCGCCGTGATCCGATACGATGTTCTCGGCGGGGGGCTCGACCGGATCAACCTCAAGATTCCAGCGTCGTGGGCGCCCCAGGCCCGGCTTTCGGTACCGGGCGAGTCGAGCCCGGGCCCGCCACACGTGGTCGGGCCGTCGGCCTTCTGGTCGATCGCGACATCCGGACCATCATTCTGGGGGCCACACCGAATGGTTCTCCGTGCCTCGATGCCCATCGGTTCGGTTCGCGAGGTGAACTATCCCGACGTCGCCCCGCTGGGAAACGGCTCGGTCGATACTTACCTCGAAGTCGTCAACGCGACCGGTCGATCGGGGCTGACCGAGGAAGCGACCGGTCTTCAGGCGATCGCCCGAACAGGCCGGTTCCGCGACCGGGAATTCGAGTCGGTCGGCGGGACGCCTGGCGGGGCGTACTGGGTCAAAAAGCCCTGGGCGCTCCGGATTCAGTGGCCCCGGGCGACCACGGAGCCGATCGACCCGGACGGGGAGGCGCGAGCCGAAATGGCCGCCCTCTCCATGACCGTGCTGGCCGACGGATCCGCGATCGGTCGGGGTCTCTACGAAATCCGTCCCGGCGGCGGCCGGCTGCTGACCGTCACCCTGCCTGCCGGTGCCTCGATACTCTGGGCCTCGCTCGAGCCCGACCCGGTCGTCCCCTTGAGGGCCGGTCCGTCCTCCTGGTCGATCCCGATTGACCCCCGCCGGCCAGGACGTGTTTGCGTCGTCTGGCAGTCACCTCCGATTTCGTGGAACGCATCCGGCCGAGGATCCATTCCGATGCCGGGCGTCGGCGTTGAGGCGACCCCCACCTTCGTTCGGATCGCGGCCCCGCATCGCCTTGCAGTCCGCTCGAAAGGGCCAGCGCTTCAGACGGTGACAGCCCCCCGGTACGACGCGACGCGAGCCGAATGGCTGGGCCGCTCGATTGCGGAGTCGCTGGCCTTCCTCGACCGCGGATCGGCCCGCGATCGCGATTGGATCATCGCGTTGCTGATCGACCACGAGCTGGCCCTGCGCGCCGTTGATCACGGGACCGGCCGTAAACTCGAGCCCCCACCGCCTCCCGGCCTGAGCCAGGCCGATTCCATCGCGGTCGCGAACCAGGCCGCATCGGAGGCCGTGCGCAACGCCGGACTCGGCGACGAACTGGACGCCGCTCTCGATTACCTGGGCCTGGCGTCCGAGCCCTCGCACCGGCCGGCCGGCGGACTCGCTGAGCCGGTCGCGCCGAGCCGCATCCGCGCTCTCGGCCAGCCGCATGCCTTTGTCGGCTCGCTTCCCGCGCCAAACGACCCTCAGCCTGCGGCTCTCTCGATCGAGACCCGGACGGGCCTCGATCTCATCCCCGCCGATACCCTATCTCACGCCGCCGCCCTCTTTTTGACTCTGGCTGGTGCCTGGCTCGGAGGTCTTCGGTCGCCGAGGATCTCGGTGGTTGCCCTGATGGCGATCCTCACCGCCTCGTGGGTGGTCGCCGGAGGATTCGGGCTAATCGCCGGCTCGATCCTGGCTCTTGGAGCCGTGGTATTCCGAGTTTAACGGTGCCCGGCGCGAAAAATCGGAGGGAGTTTCAAGTCGCGAGCGGGATCGGCCGATGATCTCCAGGAGATCGTCCCGGAATCCGCATGGCCGCGGGGGAGATCCTGTTATAGGATGTCGCTCCGGTTTGCCGATTTCGGGTGTGGCGCGGTCATCGGCCGGAACAGGATGCCGGCCGGGCAGACTCGCCCCGCGCGACCCGAGGACGAGGGGATCGGGACCGATGACGCACCGCAAGGGCGCGGTCTGGACCGAGCGCATGGTCCTGGCCCTGATCCTGATCAGCCTGGGAGCGACGTTTTACCTCGCCCTCGCGATTCACCATCGCGCCCGATCGCTTGTCAAGACCGAGAAGCCGGCCCACCCGACTGGCCCGAGCGTCCCGGTCGAGCCGAAACCGGCACCGGCGGCGATCGTCCGACGACCGGATCCTCCACCTCCGTCGCCCAGACCGCCCGAAGACCCCACCGGGCCGATACTGGCTCGAATCCAGAAGGCGATCGACCGGGAGACCGCCGCCGCCCAGGAGGCCGACCGCAAGGCCGCAGATATGGAGAAGGCGGCCCGCGCCTCGATCGAGGAGTCGGAGCGGTGGAAACGCCGGGAGATTCTCGTTCAGCAGCAAATCGCCGAGATCAGCCGGAAGGCCGAAAAGCTTGAGCAGAACGTCGCCAGCCTCGACGCCGAGCGTGATATCCTGGCCCGAGAGCGCGATGCCCTCAAGGCCGCCCTGGAGAAGGACGCCCATCGATCGGGATACGCCGTCCTCCCCTACAAGGGACCAAACGGGACCTGGCAGCGGCCGATCGTTCTGGAGTGCTCGGGAAACACGGTGAAGCTCCAGCCCAACGGCCAGACGTTTTCTCTCGTCGATCTCTCGCCTCTGATCCATCCGAAGGCGAGCCCGATCATCCTCGCGATCGCCCGCGAGTTGCTCCACATCCAGCAGTCTGAGACCCCAGACGGCGCCCCCGCCGTCCCCTATCTCGTATTTCTGATCCGCCCGGACGGAATCCGCGCCTATTACCAGGCGAGAGGACGGCTGGAGCCGCTCGGAATTGCCTTCGGCTATGAGTTGATCGAACAGAACCTACTGGTGGATATCCCGAACCTCGACGACGTTCGGACCTGGGACGGGACGGTTCCGCTGGAGATCGCCGAGTCGAAACCGCCCGCGCACTGGCCTTCCGCCGGGAATTCCCCGGGTCAAAACGACGATGAACCCCCGCCGATCTGGCCGGGAAGTGATCGGATTCAGCCCAGGGAATCGGCCCAGAGCGGCACCTGGCCGCCCACTGGCGAGCCGGGTGGACGCGAGGGCTCGCCCGGTCGAACGACGGGACTGGCCCAGGGCGGTGGTCTGGATCGTGGGTTCGGCGGCGGTGATGGTCCGCCCGGCCTCGGTCCCCAGCCACCCGAACTCGCTCTCAGCGGTGGCGCAGGCGAATCCGGCAAGCCGGCCGGCGAGGGGCCCGAGGGGTTCACCTGGCCGGGGGCCTCGGGGTCCGTCGGCGGCCCATCCCGTGGAGCGGTCGGTCCGGGGACCTCGGGCGGATTCGCCGGATCGAACACGGCCGGAGGATCAGGAAGCGGCGGTCTTTCACCGGGCGGATTTCCGAGCGGAGGGCCAGGGGCGGGCATTGGGAATGATCCCGCTGGAAGCCAATCGGGACGATTGCTCGCGAGGGCGGACCGCTCCGGCTCGGGCAATCTATCTCCGCTCGGAGCTGGGATGGGTGCGACCCGTGCGGGGGGTTCAGGGGCCGGTGGAAGCGGCGGCGACCAACTGCCTCCACTCGAACCGATCCAGTCCGGTCCGTCTGCCCTCGACACGCCGAGGATTGGCCAGAGGCCCGCGCCGGGGAGCCCTGGTACGGTTGGCTCGGGGCCTGCCTGGCAGCGGTCGTCCCCGGCGACAGCCATCAACGGGGCCGGCTCCGGGGCGGCCGGCGACATCGCCCAGCCGTTTCGATCGCTCGGCGGAGGGACCAGGCCCGGGATGACCGGGGCCAGCGACGGCCAGGGGCCAGCGTCGATCGCGGGCAAGGGTTCTTCTCCCGGACAGGACGGCACCGGCGCGGCACCCGGACAGAGTGGCATTGGTGGCGGCGGAACCTCGGATCTCGCCCAGCAGCAGGACGGCACCGGAGGCGGTGCCGGCGCCTCGGGCTCGACGCCATCGAGCGGAGCCTTCGGCTCGGGCGGAGTGGCCCCGGCAACGAGCTCGGCGGCCTCGGGGACGATGACTGGTGGGCTCCCGCCGACGGGATCGGGTCCGACCGCGGGGGCGCCGGCCTCGAATCCGGGTCTGCCGCCGCCGCTCCTTCAGGCCCTCGCCAACGCCGGGATCTCGCCCCCGAACCTCCCCTCGACCGGAATGCCCTCGACCGGAGGCACCGGCGGTGAGCCAGTGAGCCTGGCCGACGCCTCGGCGGCTGGCTCGCCGTCGTCGGCGAGTGGCGGCTCGACCGGTAGCAACTCGGGCTCGTCGTCGTCCCGCAGTTCGTCGAGCAGTGCGTCGGGGGGGCAGTCATCGTCGAGTTCGACGCCGTCGGGGATGTCGCTGCCGAGTCTGGACACGCGGCCGGATCCCTCCTCGGAGCCGGACGAGCTGAAGGACCTGGCTGCACCGCCCATCGACATTCATCGCAAGCCCAACGCCATCGACGTTCCGTTTGACATTGTGGTGGTCTGCCGGCGAAATGACCTGCTGCTCCATCCTGGTGGATTCCGGATCACCTCACAGTCCCTCAGCGGGGAGGCGGGTAAGGCTGAGGCGGGCGGTCCGCTGCTTGAGCGTGAGCTAAGGGCGATGGTCCGTCGTCGGGCACAGGTCGATCCGTTGATCCGGCCGAAACCGAGGGTGAGATTCCTGGTCGAGGCGGGCGGTTCTCCGACCTTCTGGAAGGCCCGAAGCCAACTCACGTTCACCAATCTGGACTGGCCGATGTCGGTCCAGGTCGCTGGTCCGCAGACCGGCTACCTGCTCGACGAGAGGATCCTCCGATGACCACTCCAACGGGCGATTCCGGGCCGGTGGCCAGGGCGCCGTTGCCCGGCTTCCGTCGGCGTGCCTGCCTGGAGCTGGCGAGCGTCGCGGCGGCGATCGTCGTTCTTACGGCGTACGTCCAGTTGGCTCCCCAGCACGGCGAGCGCGACGCCGCGCCACCGGGCCCGAAGCTGGCGCACGGAGTACCGGCCCAGCTGGCGGCCGAGCCTGAGCCCGAGCCCGAGCCGGTCCCGAAGGCGGAGGAGCCCAGGCCCGCTCCTGCCCCCGAACCCGATCGCGCGAAGATCGCTGAGGCCGAGAAGGCCCTCGACGCCGCGAGTGGCGATCGCGCCCGGGCCGACGATCGAGCTGCCCGAGCTTCCCGGAAAATGGCCGACGCCGCCGCCCAGGCCGCCGTCGCGGCCCAGCACGCCCAAAAGCTTGCCTTCCACGTCCGCGACCCCTCCACGCGTATCGCTCAGGCCGCCTCGCGAGGCGGCTTCATCCGAGGCGAACGTGACAAGCTGGCGAAAGACCTAACGGTACTCCGCGGGACTCCACGGGTCAAATCGACCTCGATTCTCGACAGGAGTCCGGTCGCCCGCCCGGTCGCCGACGATGAGTATCATTTCGAACTGCGTCACGAGCGTATCACATTCATTGATCTGAGCCGGCTCATGAAACTGACCAAGTCCGACGCCCAGATGCGGGTGCGGATGTCGGACCGGGTCGGGGTGGTCAGCAGCAAGGTCGGGCCAGTCGGGGCGTTTTCCCTGGCTTACGAGCTGGCGCCAATGGTGGCGACCGACCTCGACGGCCTGATCGAGCGGCGGTCGATTCGTCGATACGAGCTGGCGGGATGGGAGCTGATCCCCGAGTCGGACCTCCGCGGTGAGACCTACGAAACAGCCCGGCAGCCGATCTCGGAATTCTCGATGGCGCTGAACCGGATCAACCCGAATCGAGCGACGCTTACGCTTTGGGTCTATCCCGATAGCTTCGGACTCTACCGACGGCTCAAGGCCGACCTGAACCGACGCGGGTTCAGCATCGCGGCGCGACCGCTCCCGGCCGGGCTGGGAATCCGGGGGAGTCCGATGGGATCGCAGTCGGCGGCACAATAATCCGGAACGGGGACCGAACCCCAGGGACGTCCGGCGGGTCCGTCGATCGTCCGCGCTCTGACTTGCCCTCGCGACTATGATGAGGAAAAGACCCAACGCCGGTGGACTGGCGAGGGGTCGGAGCCGCAAATCGGGATCGAGGAGTTCCATGGCGACGAGCGGGGGCATCGGCGAGGACCGCGCCAGCGGGTCGGGCGACTGGCGCCCATACTTTTATGTTGGGATCATGATCCTCTTCGGATCGACGACCGCGGCGGCGGCGCGGTACATCGTTCGGGAGCTGCCGCCGGCCTGGGTACCGGTGGTTCGATTCGGGATTTCGGGCCTGATCCTCCTGCCGGTGGCCGGCGATCGTCGGATTCTGGCCCGGTTGATTCGTCGCGACGGGCTCCTGCTCCTGCTCGCCGGTTGCCTCTGCGTCCCGATCAACCAGGGCTTCTTCCTGAACGCAGCGCGGCTGGGCCCGACGTAGCACGTCGGGCTCTTCTACGCGACCTCGCCGCTGGTCGTGCTGATGCTTGCCTGGATGA
>DAHZZC010000094.1 GCA_027435495.1 Planctomycetales bacterium | reverse complement strand
GGCCGGGCGAGTAACATCTTGGGATCGATTCACCGATCCGGATGAAACGTCGAGAGGGAACGATGTCGCTGGATAAGAGCTTGAAGAAGTCGGCGGGCCTGGCTCGCGCCCGGAATGTGCTGACCCGGCCCGAGCGCCTGGCCCTCCTCCAGGAGGATGATCGTTGGTCGCCCGAGAAGGGTGTTTACAACATCCCCAAGACGAAGTACCGACGGCTTGCCCCCGGCCAGTCGGGCCCGAAGCGGCCCGAGTCGAAGTAAGCGGAAACCCTGGAGACCGTCTGGACGGATCGCCGGGACTTGCCGAGGATCGATCGCGTCCCCGCGGATTTTTCTGAGACCGCGGGGACGATCTCAGCGATCGGTTGGGATCTCGATCATCGCCGAGATCAGATCGAAGTCGCGATCGGTGAGACCACCGACGTCGTGGGTCGATAGCTCGATCCGGACCGTCCGATACGAGAGGGCGACGTCGGGGTAATGTTCGGCCTTTTCCATCAGAGCCGCAACCTGGTTGACGAATTCCAGCGCGCGCCGGAATGAGGGGAATTGCCAGGTTCGGACCAGCATATCGCCGTGCCGTTCCCACCCCCTGGCCATCGGTAGCCTGGCGGCGATCTCGGGTTCGCTGAGCTTGGACATGGGGGTTGCCTCCCGCGAGGCTCGGGGCGAAGAGCCGGCCCTGGGAATTTCCCTGGCTGTCGGCCCGGTCGTCTCGCCGCGTTTCCCTATTATTTCGCGGCGGATCCGGATCCACAAGAGACGAGGGCCCGCGAGCCGCGGGAACACCTGGCCGATGAGCATGGCGATCGCCCTCAGCCTGTTCTGTCTTGGAATCGTGGTGGTGAGTCTGCTGGGCGGGATTCTCCCGCTCGCGATGATGCTCAACCACACTCGGCTCCAGGTTTATCTCAGTTTTTCGGCCGGTGCGATGCTCGGGGCGGCCTTTTTTCACATGATGCCCGAGGCGGTCCGGGTCGGCTCGCCGGAAACGCTTTACTGGACCTCGGCCGGATTGCTCGCGTTATTCTTCCTGGAGCGGTTCTTCTCGTACCACCACCATGAAACGCAACGGTCGGATCCGTTGGTCGAGACTCACTCGCATCGGGAGAACGGCCACGATCATCCGCCTCGATCGGTCCGGTGGCTTCCGGCCGCGATCGGCCTGGCCGTGCATTCACTGATTGGCGGGATTGCGCTGGCAAGTGCGGTGGCGGCGGATTTTGACGTGGGCCGGGGTGCTTTTGGAACCGGTCTGGGAGTTTTCGTCGCGACGCTGGTCCACAAGCCGGCCGACTCGCTGACGATCGCCGCGTTGATGATCGACGCGGGACTGCCGAGGAAAGGAGCGCACGCGGTGAACCTGGCGTTCGCCCTGATGATCCCGGCGGGAGTGGCGCTCTTTTTCCTCGGGACGCGTGGGCTGCCTGAGTCGGCGCCGGCGACCTGGACGGCGATCGCGCTGGCGTTCTCGGCGGGAACTTTTCTCTGCATCGCGCTGAGTGATCTATTGCCCGAATTGCAATTCCACTCGCACGATCGCCTGGTGCTCTCGGTGGCGTTGCTTGCCGGCTTCGCCCTGATGGCGGCGACCGCGTACTTCGAGCCGACACCTCGCGAGGCGGGCTCGCCGCCCGCCGAGCCATCCACTGCGCGGCCAGGCTCCTAGCTGGTCTTGACGTTGCTGCGCCGGATCCGGTCCACTCGATACGTTCGGACTCCGGTCGAGACGATCCGCCTCGGGAACGAGAGGGACCACATCCGATGTCATCGAAGTCGACGACCGCTCGAGGGTTGGCGCTCGCGGGCCTCCTGCTTCTGCTGGGGCCGTCGGAAGGGCTCGCCGCCGGCGCCGGGAACCCGGTGAAGGAAACGCAGGCGCTCCGAGGGCTCGACGGAAAGAGCCTGCCGCTGAAGGCACCGGCCGGAGGGGCGACGGTCCTGATTTTCTACTCGTCGGAGTGTCCGATCTCGAACGCTTACAGCCCGACTTTCACCGAGTTGCAGGCCCGGTATCGCGGCAAGCCGATGAGGTGGATCGGGATCTGCATGGACCCGGATCTCACCGATGCCGAGGTGCGGACCCATGCGTCGGATTTCAAGCTGGAATTCCTGCTGGCGAGGGATCGTCGCGGATCGTTTGCCCGCTCGATCGGAGCGACGAAGACGCCCGAGGCGTTTGTGATCGACGATCGAGGGAAGGTCTCGTATCACGGGCGGATCGACGATCAGTTTGTCGCGCGTCGGGTCCGGAACGCGAACCCTGGCCGTAACGACCTGGCCTCGGCGCTCGATGCGGTGTTGAACGGGAAGCCGGTGCCTTCGCCGTACGTCGAACCGGTGGGCTGCCCGATCCCCGAGCCACCGGCGGTCACCGGGCATCCGACCTACGCCCACGACATTGCCCCGCTGATCCAGAAGAATTGCCTGGAGTGCCACCGGAAGGGGCAGGTGGCTCCGTTTGGCCTGGAGTCCTACGAGCAGGCCCGGAAGCGAGCGGACGATCTGGCCTCGGTGGTTGATGAGCGATCGATGCCGCCGTGGAAGGCGTCGCCGCACTTTGGCGTACGGTTCAAGGGGGATCGCTCACTCTCCGCGAAGGAGATCGCGACGTTTGGCGACTGGGCCGAGGCGGGCGCCCCCGAGGGGGATCGTCGCGAGATCCCGCCGGCGCCGAAGTTTCCCGAGGACTGGGCCCTCGGCACGCCCGACCTGGTCCTCGACATCGGCACCGACTTCCAGGTTCCGGCCGATGGCGGAGACATCTATCGATGCTTCGTCATCCCGACCCACCTCGATCACGACACCTACATCACCGCGATCGAGTACCAGATCGGCAATCGCCGGGTGGTTCATCATGTGCTGGCGTATGTGGATGTTTCAGGCGAGGCCCGCAAGCGCGACGCGGCCGACCCGGGGCCGGGCTATCTCTGCTTCGCCGGTCCGGGCGAGCCGATCCACGGCGACCTCGGCGGATGGGCCCCAGGCAACCTTCCGGATCAGCTTCCCGA
>DAHZZC010000093.1 GCA_027435495.1 Planctomycetales bacterium | reverse complement strand
GGTTGTCGGGATTGGGCGGGACCGCAATTCGCTGGACCTGGCGGTTGGTCGTGGGGTGATCGACTGGGCGACAACGGACCTTCGCGAGGGAGTGCGATCGGCGAACGTCGTGGTGATCTGCACGCCGGTCAATCGAATCGTCGAGGATGTTCGCCGGGTTGCCGAGTTCGCTGGCCCGGATGTGCTGGTGACCGACGCGGGGAGTTCCAAGAAGCAGATTGTGGAGGGGGTCGAGAAGCACGGACGATCGGCCGAGGTCTTTGTCGGGGCGCACCCGATCGCCGGCTCGGAGCGGACGGGAGTGGCGAACGCCCGGGTGGGTCTCTTCGAAGGCCGGCCCTGCGTGCTGACGCCGACGTCGAGGACGCCGTCTGACCGACTCGACCGCGCCGGCCGGTTCTGGTCGTCGATCGGTTGCCGGGTCGTTGAGATGGGCCCGACCGAGCACGACGAGGTCCTTGCGTTCACGAGCCACCTGCCGCACGCGGTCGCCGCGGCGGTCGCCTCGGCCGTTCCGGTCGAATGGCTTCCGCTCGCCGCCGGAGCTTATCGTGACGTCACCCGGGTCGCCGCCGCCGACACCTCTCTGTGGACGGCCATCTTCCGGGAGAACCGAGGGCCGATGCTCAAGGCCCTCGATTCGATTCGCGATCGGCTGGCCAGCTTCCAGTATGCCCTCATGACTGATGATGAGGAAGCGATCCGTCGATGGTGGGACGAAGGCCGCCGTCGCCGCGCTTCGTTTGAGATGCCCGACGGCGGGACGCATTCCCCCCACTGAACGACGGTCTCCCCTCTCCGACCCGACCCGACCCGACCGCACGAATGTTGACGGCTCCCCGACGGATATCAAGACATGGCGAACCTCTGGCGAATTGAGATCATGCCGGCCCCTGGCCAGGTCGACCACGACGGCGACCGGCTGGCCCGCGACGCCGAAGAAATGGGACTTGCTGGTCCCTGGTCTCTCCGCGCCCGTCGCGGGTTTCTGGTCGAGGGAAATCTCTCGGAGTCGGACGCGCGCCGGATTGCCGACGACGTTTTGAGAGATCCGGTGGTCGAGGTCGCGCGTCTTTGCCGGGTCGATGGCACCTCCGGACCCGACGAGCCCGGCGCGGTCGTTCACGTCTTCCCCAGGCCGGGCGTCACGGATCCCGAGGCCGAGAGCGCCCTGGTCCTTCTGCGTGAGGTCGGGTTCGATGTCGCCAACGTCCGGACGATTCGGACCTATCTGGTCGAGGGACCTGCGGACTCGCTGCCGAGCCTGGTAAATCGTCTGCTCGCCAACGACGCGGTGGAGCAGGCAGTTGTCGGGCCCTTGAAGCTCGACCATCTCGGCCAGGGCGACCGGTATCTCTTTCGTCGAGTCGAGGTCCCGATTCGCGGGCTCGGCGACGACGCGTTGATGGCGATCAGTCGATCGGGCCAGCTCTCGCTCAGTCTCGCCGAGATGCGCACGATCCAGGCGCACTTCGAATCCATGGGCCGCGAGCCGACGGATTGCGAGCTGGAGACTCTTGCGCAGACCTGGAGCGAGCATTGCTCGCACAAGACACTCAAGGGTCGGATTTCGTTCGAGGGCCGGACGATCGACAATCTCCTGAAGGAGACGATCTTCGGCGCCACGATGAAGCTCAAGAGCGACTGGCTGGTCAGTGTCTTCAGCGATAATGCCGGAGTGGTTCGGTTCGACGACGAGCACGAAGTTTGCTTCAAGGTTGAAACACACAACCACCCCTCGGCCATCGACCCCTACGGCGGGTCGAACACCGGGCTTGGCGGCGTGATCCGCGATGCACTGGGGACCGGCCTGGGCGCGAAGCCGATCGCCAATACCGATGTCTTCTGTGTCGCCGCGCCTGATCTCGATCCGTCGAAGGTGCCGCCGGGCGTTTTGCATCCGCGTCGAATTTTGAAGGGTGTCGTCGCGGGCGTTCGCGATTACGGTAACCGGATGGGCATTCCCACCGTCAACGGGGCGCTTGCGGTCGATCCCGGCTACCTCTCGAATCCGCTCGTGTTCTGCGGGACAGTGGGAGTCCTCCCGCGCGGGATGGCAACGAAACGAGTGGAACCCGGCGACCGGATCGTCGCGATCGGCGGGCGCACCGGCCGCGACGGCATCCACGGCGCGACGTTCAGCTCGGCCGAGCTCACGGCGCACAGCGAGACCGTTTCGGGCGGCGCGGTGCAGATCGGCAACGCGATCACCGAGAAGATGGTACTCGACGTGATCGTCCAGGCGCGCGACCGCGGCCTGTTTCGCTCCATCACCGACTGCGGCGCAGGGGGTTTCAGCTCGGCCGTCGGCGAGATGGGCGCGGAACTCGGGGCCGAGGTCGAACTGAGCCGCGCTCCGCTCAAGTATGCCGGGTTATCGTATACCGAAATCTGGATTTCAGAGGCACAGGAGCGGATGGTCCTGGCGGTCCCCCCGGAGAAATGGTCCGAATTGCAGGAGCTTTGTCGGAGCGAGAATGTCGAGGCGACGGACCTCGGAGAGTTCGTCGCCACCGGCCGGCTGGTTCTTCGCTACGAGGGGGAACTTGTCGGTGATCTTTCGATGGAGTTTCTCCACGAGGGCCGTCCGACGGTCGTTCGCGAGGCGACCTGGAAGCGGCCGCCTTCCGAGCCGATCCTGAGCCTGCATCCGTCCGACTACACCGAGGACCTGGTCCGGATTCTCAGCCACTGGGATGTTTGCAGCAAGGAATGGATTGTCCGCCAGTACGATCACGAGGTCCAGGCGAGGACGGTGGTCAAGCCGCTGGTGGGTGTCCGCGACGAGGGGCCCGGCGACGCCTCGATCGTGCTGCCGGTCCGGGGATCGACGCGAGGGCTGGCGATCGGCTGCGGGATCAATCCGCGATACGGCAAGATCGATCCTTACGCGATGGCTGCCTGCGTGATCGACGAGGCGATCCGAAATGTTGTCGCGGTCGGCGCTGATCCGGAGAGAATCGCGATTCTCGATAACTTCTGCTGGGGGAACACCGAGCGGCCTGAGACGCTGGGCTCGCTCGTGCTGGCCGCCGAGGCGTGCCGGGATGTTTCGCTCGCCTATCGAACGCCCTTCATCTCGGGCAAGGACAGTCTCAATAACGAGTACACCCACGAGGGTCGAAGCCTTTCGATTCCACCGACCCTGCTCATCAGCGCGATCGGGATCGTTCCGGACGTTCGGAAGGCCGTGACGATGGACCTGAAGGGTGAAGGAAATGCCCTCTATCTGCTCGGCAAGACCCAGCCTGAGCTCGGCGGGTCGCTCTGGGCGGAATCCAGGGGACTGTCGGGAGGCGGGGTGCCGGACGTGGACCTCGACCAGGCCCCCAGGATCTTTCGAGCGCTTCACCAGGCGATGCAGTCGGGGCTGGTGCGAAGCTGCCACGACCTGAGTGAAGGCGGTCTGGCCGTGGCCCTCGCCGAGATGGCGATCGCGGGCGGCCTCGGGGCCAGGGTGAATCTGGAGCGAAGTCTGTTCGAGCCCGACTGGGATCTGCCGTTCTTGCTCCTGTTCTCCGAGTCGCCCACCCGATTCTTGCTCGAAGTCGCACCGGAACACACAAGCCGGCTGGAAAAAACCCTGTCGGGATGCCCACTCGCCTGGATCGGTGAGGTCGTTTCGGACCAGCGACTGGTGGTGAAGGGGTGGAAAGACTCGATGACGCTGATGGATGCCCCGCTGGAGGTTCTTCGAGAAGCCTGGCTGCGTCCGCTCCGGTGGTGATGCTCTGCCCTCCTTCCTGAATTCCATGAATCGGCTGTTCGTGCGAGGTTTCGGCTGACTTATGAAGGATCTTGGTATGTTGCGTTTTGTTACATTTGTTGATGGTTCGAACCTGGATGGCGTACTGAAGCACCTGAATCTTCGGGTCGACGACTACGGCGCCTTTTATCGTCATGTGTTCGAACAGAGTGTTGATTACTGGGGGCGAACCTTCGCCAAGGGGGCGACCTGGCCGACGGCCCAGCATTCGCGAATTTACTGGTATGTCGTCGGGAAGATGGACGAGTGGGATCTGAACGACCCGAAGGCCGAGGCGCGGCTGAGGACCCGGTTCGAGATGAACCCCAGGCTTCGCGACGCCTATCTTGAAGGAGCGAGCCGGCGCAGTCCCGACCTGCCCCTCGATCGCCGGATCGAGGAAGCCTGGAACCTCTGTTTCAACGAGACGCGCGAGTGGTACGAGGGGAAGCGCAGGGCCCTCGAGCGAAAGAAGCGGTTTTATCACGGCGTTCAGGCCGCGACCGACTTCGTTGAGATCCGGCAGGAAGGTCACTGGAAGGTTGACCTGTTGCATCATACCGTCAACGAGAAGGGGCTCGATACGAGCCTTGCCGTGGACATGGTCGCGCTTCAGGATACCTATGATATTGCGCTCTTGATCTCGGGGGATGCCGACGGAATTCCGGGGATCAACTACGTGAAGAGCCGGTCGAAGCACGTCGGGGTGGCCGAGTTCCGCCGGGGGTCTCCGACCGATTTTCCGACCAAGGGGACGTCATCGCGGCTGAAGATCGCCGCCGATTTCGTGGTTCAGCTTTATGAGTCGGAGCTGCTCCGTCGGAATCTGGCCTACCGGGTCGAGTCGGATTTCAGCTCGCAGGTCGGTCCGAACGACACCGCTTATTGAGGTCAGCCCGGGAATGGGGGGCGAAGATCGATGGCAGAGCCTCGCGCGATTGTCTTGAGGGCGCCTGGGACCAACTGCGATGAGGAGACCGCCGCCGCCTGGGAACGGGCTGGGGCCTCTGTGGAGGTCTGGCAC
>DAHZZC010000092.1 GCA_027435495.1 Planctomycetales bacterium | reverse complement strand
AGGGGCTGCGAGGCCAGCTTCACGACCAGTTTCCTGGCGCGACCCGGATGATCGTGGCCGCGACTGTTGATGAGGGGTGCTCGCTGCTGACCATGGCTCATCCTCGGCTGATTGTGGTCCACTGGCCGCGGATCGGTGGTCGTCTGGAGGAGCTGAACCGTCTGCTCTGGGCGACGACCGTCCTGGCGCGCCAGATCCCGGTGGTCGTGCTCGCGGATCGATATCGGATCGACCAGGCAACCACGCTCTACCGGATGGGTATCCGCGAGTATATCAGCCGGACTCATCATGCCGACCAGTTCGCCCGGGTGCTGAACTCTTACATCCGCCTGGCGCCTGCGGGTCGATCGCATCCATCCCAGGCTGAGGATTCAGCGCAGTCGGCGAAACCCTGGACCGCCGCTTCTGCGAGAAACGCCAAGGCCCGGGTCGTCTGAGCCGATCCGATTTGCAGGGTTTGTCCGCGGTGTATTTGTTTGAATTTGCCGTGCGCCGATCGGATCAGGGCCCCCTTGTTTATGTCGGCATTCAAGATTAGAATGCTTCCCTCGCCTGCGCGTTCTTCAGGCCCAGGGGAGTTTCCAGAATGCGGCGCACCTGGCCGGCCCTCGCGATCGTGCTGTTCGTCTTCGCTCCGGTCCGGGGTCAGGAAGCCCTCTCGATGCTCGGGCTGCGTGTCGTCATTCGCTATCGACGGCCGCTGACCATCGGCGCCGTGAATGTTGAGCCGGAAGACTATCGTGCGTACACCGTCGATCGTGTCGAAGGGGACATGGTCTGGCTGGTCTCGGGGAGCGTCTCGGGCTGGATACCGAAGGATCAGGTGATGACCCTCGACGAGGCCATTGCCTACTATACCGAGGACGTGCGTCACAATCCGAACGCCTGGAATTCCTATCTCTATCGCGGCTTCGTCTGGGACGTGAAGCATCAGTACGAGCGAGCGATCGCCGACTACACCGAGGCGATCCGGATCTATCCTCTCTGGGCCAACACCTTCAATAACCGGGGCTGGACCTATCACCGCCTGAAGAGATACGAGCGAGCGATCGCTGATTACAACGCGGCAATTCGGCTCGACCCGCATTGTGTCCTGGCAATCGTGAATCGGGGCTTTGCCCGCGAGGACACGGATGACTACTACAAGGCCATTGATGATTTCAAGCGTGCGATCCACGAGGATCCAAAGTACGGCCGGGCGCACGGGGCGCTGGCCTGGCTGTACGCGACATGCCCGGATCGGAGGTTCCGTGACGGTAACCTGGCGGTCCGATCGGCGACGACGGCCTGCGAACTGACCCGGTGGAAGGACCCGGGCAAGGTTGCGATTCTCGCCGCGGCTTACGCGGAGGCAGGCGATTTCAAGAAGGCAGTTCAGTGGCAGCGGCAGGCCAATGACCGCTACCTCGACCCTGAGGATCGTCGGACAGGCCGGGAGCGGCTGGCCCTCTTTGAGGCGAAGAAGCCGTTCCGTGTGACGGCCGAGGCGATTCATCGGAGCGAGGGGGCGCCGGAAGCGGGCCACCCCTTTGCCCAGTTCCGAGACCCCGAGCAGGCGGCCCGAATTTTCGACGAGCTCCGGGCGAGGGCCGGGCATCCGCCCGAGGCCATCTCCGGACACGAACGTGAGGTTTTTGAACGGAAACTGACGGCGGCCGTCGAGCACGTCGCCCGCAAGTACCACCTTCGTCGGCGCGACGTCCGCGCCATCTGGCACGCTGGCCTGGGTGACAGCGCCGCTGCGAATGCCTCGGGGAAGGCGCCGGACGCCTGAATGGATCGTACGGAGAGACCGGGACTTCTGCCGCGCGCCGGCATAGAATGGAAGAAAGGGGGCGTCCTCGATCGGATCCCGAGCCGTCGCGGTGAGCTCCGCATTCGTCCGCCCCGCGAGGGAGATCCGCATGCCGCCTGTCCACGACTCCCTGTTAACCGGCCAGTCACCAATGACCGATCCGAGGTCGCTGGCGAGTTCGGTTCTGTTCCACCTCCTGATCGTGCTCCTGGCATGGGCGGCGGTTCTGAATGTGGCGCTGCCGACTTCGGAGCCGGAGGTCCGTCCGATCCGGGCCGAAATTGGTCCGGTGGACAACCGGGCCGATCCTCAGGCGGTTGCGGGCGAGGGGGGCGGCAGCCCTGGCGAGATCGGCGGGACGAGCCCGGTCCTGATCACGGGGCCCGACCCAAAGGATAGCCTGGCGGCCGTCGACCGGGATCCGGCCGATGCCCTCCTCGCCGAGATTCTCCCGACCACGCAGCCGCTCGGTCCTGAGACGCTGAACAAGGCCCTTCCCGGCCCGAAGACGGTTGGCCAGGGATTGATCCCCGGCTCCGGGTCCGGCGGTGGCGGTGGTTCTGGCGGTGGTTCTGGCGGCGGCGTTGGTCGAGGGATCGGACCCGGTACCCAGTTCTTCGGCGCCCGAGACCACGCCCACTCCTTCGCCTATGTGATCGACCGGTCCGGCAGCATGGTCAGCCATAACTCGCTCGAAGTCGCCAAGCGAGAGTTGCTTTCCAGCCTCGACCAACTCCCGCCGGACGCCGAGTTTGCCGTGGTCTTCTATAACATGACTCCCAGGATGCTTACGGACCCCGAAGGGCACCGGGGCCGGATGGCTGCCACGGCCGCTAACAAGGCAAGGATCCGGGCTCAGCTCGTTTCGGTCGTCCCCGATGGCGGTACCGATCACATGGCTGCCCTCCGATCGGCTCTGGCGCTGCGGACCGAGGTGGTTTTCTTCCTGACCGATGCCGACCTGATGACCAACGGCGACGTGGACGAGATCCTCTCCGAGGCCGGCACGACCCGAATCCAGGCTGTGGAGTTCGGCCGTGGCATGAACCTCGGCGAGCGGACGCCCCTGCGTCGGCTCGCCACCACCACGGGGGGCTCCTATCTGTATATCGATGTGAGCAAGTTTCCCAGCACGGTCTCGGGATTCTAGCAGGTCCCGGTTTGGCGGCCGGCCCGCTGCCCCCTGGCGAGATCGGTCGGCCCTGGTGTCTAATCGCAGGAGCAGGCAAGTGCGGGGCTCGTCCGGTCGGCGCGAGAACGGGAACGAGCCCGTCCCGTCTTTGAGACCCCGGGTCGCATCGATCGCCATGCGGGGTCTTCGACGCGTTCGATTTGCTTCGAGTCGTGCCGTTCTCTCCTTACCGGATTACGAGGTGCCGTCGCCATCGTCCGGAGGCCGGTCGTGCCGCCCGGGGGCGATCGTCGCGTCGGTCGTCGTCGCCCTGTGGGCGCCGGCGATCCCCATGAAGTTGGAGACGTGCATCATGAGACGTTGGCGATATTTGGGATTCGCGTTGGTCGTCTCGTCGTTCATCTCGATGCCGGGGGATGTCTGGGCGCAGTCGACCCCGTCGTCCGTGCAGGCAGCGCCCGGCGACGCGGGGGCCGTTGCGGCGGCGACATCCCTCCGGGAATTCCATTACTTCTCGTTTATGAGCGACTCGGCATACGACCTTGTCGAGAAGATCTCGCTCTGGCTGGTGCTGGGTGTGGCGGTCGCCGGACTGGCGTATGCCGGCTGGCTGGTCGGGCAGGTCATCGGTGCCGATGAGGGGACGGCCCGGATGCGCGAAGTCGGCCAGGCGATCCGGCAGGGGGCCAACGCCTACCTCGGGCGGCAGTTCCGGGCGATCCTTCTGCTGGTCTTCTTGCTCACCGGCCTGATCTGGGCGACGACCGAGGGCGCCGAGCAGGTTGCGATCGGCAGGGCGGCGGCATTCCTCGCCGGCGCTGCGTTCTCGTGGCTGGTCGGGTATGTCGGCATGTCGCTGGCGGTCCGCGGAAACCTTCGCGTCGCTGCCGCGGCGCGGACCAGCTACGGCGGGGCTCTCCAGCTCGGCTATCGGACCGGGACGATCACCGGGATGCTCACCGACGGTCTCGGCCTGCTCGGCGGGACGATCATCTTCATGATGTACGGCGAGCACGCCTACCAGGTCCTGCTCGGCTTCGGATTCGGCGGGACGTTGCTGGCGCTCTTCATGCGGGTCGGGGGCGGGATCTACACCAAGGCGGCCGACGTGGGTGCCGACCTCGTGGGTAAGGTCGAGGCCGGCATCCCCGAGGACGACCCGCGCAACGCCGCGACCATCGCCGACAACGTGGGGGACAACGTCGGCGACTGTGCCGGGATGGCGGCCGACATCTTCCAGAGCTACGAGGTCACGATCGTCGCGGCGATGATCCTTGGCTACGCCAGCTTCGGCCACAAGGGGGTGATCTTCCCGCTGCTTGTTCGTGCCATCGGGGTCATTGGATCGATCGTCAGCACATACACGGTCAAGGCGGGGCCGAACAGTGGGAGCGATGAGGCACTGCACTCGGTCCACCGCGGCTTCGTCCTCGGCTCGATTCTCTGCGTCATTGGATTCGTCCTACTGGGCTTCGGCTACCTGCACTTCGACCGTGACTACTACGCTCGATATCCACAGGCGCTCGGCGGCGCCCCGCTGGATCCGGCCTTCGCCGAGCGGAAGACCAGGTTCGAGGCCGACAACGCCGCGATGCGTCAAAGCGACGACCCGACTTTCCGCGACGCCTACCGGGCCGGCATCCGAAAGATGATCGATGACCACCAGGGACCACTCTTCAAGGACGACCTCCCGATCTGGGCGAGCCTTAACGTTTCGACGCTCGATATGCGACCGGCCTGGACCTGCCTGATCGGGATCATCCTGGCAATCGCGCTGAACAAGGTGACGAGCTACTACACGCATACCAAGTACCCTCCGGTACAGTCGCTGGCGCGGAGCTGTACGGCGGGCCACGCCTCAAACATCATCCAGGGGTTCGCCGTTGGGTACGAGTCGGCGGTGGTCTCGACGGCCGCGATCGCCGTGGCCATCCTGCTCTCGGTGTTCATCTATCAGGGCGCGAGCCCGCTCTTTGTCGCCTACGGCGTGGCGATGTGCGGCATCGGCATGCTGACGCTCACCGGCAACACGATCAGCATGGATGTCTTTGGCCCCGTCGCCGACAACGCCAACGGGATCGGCGAGATGGGCTACGACCGCGAGGAGATGGGTGAGGAGAACTACCGCCGCGCCCGGCAGATCCTGGCCGACCTCGACGCCGTTGGTAACACAACCAAGGCCGAGACCAAGGGGATCGCCATCGGCAGTGCCGTGATCGCCGCGGTCAGCCTCTTCGCCAGCTATATCGCTGTCCTGGCCGTCCGGAGCGAGGACCGGATCGGGGACATGACCACCGCCGAATACTTCGAGCACGCCGGCCAGCTCTCGATCGCGTATCCCGATGTCTTCGTCGGCGCCCTGATCGGCGGGATGGTCCCGATGATCTGTAGCGCCATGATGATCCGGGCGGTCGGCCGCGCCTCGTTCCTTATCGTGAAGGAGTGCCGGATTCAGTTCCGGGACAAGGAGATCTGGGCCGGGACCAAACGGCCCGACTACAGCAAGGTGGTTCACATCTGCACGGCTGCCGCCCAGAGCGAGTTGATCGGCCCTGCGCTCCTGGCAATCCTGATGCCGATCCTTGTGGGCATCTTCCTGGGCCCCTACGCCCTTGGCGGCTACCTGGCCGGGATGATCGTCGTCGGCCAGTTGCTGGCTGTCTTCATGGCGAACGCTGGAGGCGCCTGGGACAACGCCAAGAAGCTGATCGAGGACGGCCGATACGGCGGCAAGGGCTCCGAGGCGCACAAGGCGGCTGTCACCGGCGATACCGTCGGCGACCCACTCAAGGACACCGCCGGCCCCGCCCTCAACCCGCTCATCAAGGTAATGAACATGGTCGCACTGCTGGCGATCGTCCCGATTTTGACGCTTCAGGACCGGGGAGACTCCTGGATTCTTTACCTGGTGGGAGCCGGCTGTATTGCTGGCGTCATCTGGGCCGTCTGGAGGAGCAAGACCGAGAGCAAGGAGTTTCGCGAGATGGAAGAAGAACTCGCCGGTGCCGCCGAGGCCAGCGAGAGCCTGGAAGTCGTCGGATCCTAACGTCCTTCTGGTCCTTGAGTCCTGGGTCGGCTCCCGATCGGGTGTCCGGGGTCGGAGGCAGCAAATGCCAGCGCGACCCACATCAAAGAGGGGATCTCACGTGGCCCGCGACGACCTCAAAACGACATCGAGGTCCCCGACGGCGAACCAATGACCAAGGACTCAAGGAACCAGGACGAGGAAGAGAAAGATTGCGTGAAGATCCCTCCACGGGGTTGGCCCGGTTCGTGGGCGGGCGTTACCCTGTTAGGTCGGTTCCTGGACGCGCCCGAGGCGCGAGACGACCGGCATCGGAGGGAGAAGCTTCATGTGGCGAAAGACGTTGTCGATCGGGCTAGGTCTGGGCCTGGGGATCTCTGCTGTGGCCGCGGGACAGGAGCCGCCGACCGCCCGAAAAGCAGCCGAGCATGCAACCGTCGAGCCGGGGGGCCGCGCTGCCGGGGACTCGTCGCCGGTCGCTACGGGGACGATCAACTGGCCGGGGATGACCCGCGAGGGGACCGTCCTGCTGCCGAATGGCTGGTCGCTCGAGCCGGCGGGGCGACAGTCGAAGCTCGGCGATCTCCCGGTGGAGATCGCCGTCCATCCGGACCGGCCGATTCTCGCGATTCTCCACGCCGGATACGGCGAGCACGAGGTCGTCACGACCGACACCGCCACCGGCAAGATCATCGGGCGGGTTGCCGTCCCCGGGACCTTTAACGGCCTGGCCTGGTCGCCCGACGGTCGTCAGCTCTTCGTCGGCGGCGGGTTCGATGACCTCATTTATCGCTTCGACCACGCCGACGGTTTGCTCTCGAACCGGAAGACGTTTGAGTATCCCGACCGAAAAGCGTTCCTGGCCACCGGCCGCCGCGAGGCTAAGCTCCAGCGCATGGTTGCCGGGCTTGTGGTGTCGAGGGACGGTCGGACCCTCTACGCCTCGGCTGCCTTCGGCCACTCGGTGGCCCGGTTTGACGCTCAGTCGGGTCAGGTCCTCGGCGAGACCTTACTGCCCGAGGGAAGCTATCCCCACGGACTGGCGATCGATGAGTCACGCGATCGGCTTTATGTGAGCCTCTGGAGCAGGGCGGCCGTCGCCGTGGTCGATACCGGCTCGTTCAAGGTCGTCGAGACCTGGCCAACCCAGGAACATCCCGGCGAGATGGTCCTGGCCCGCGGCGGAAAGCTTCTCTACGTTGCGAATGCCAACCGCAACTCGGTCAGCGTCTTTGACGCTTCGGCCGGCAAGGCCCTCGAAACGATCTCAACCGCGATCGACCCGAAGGCCCCCTCGGGCAGCACGCCCTGCTCCCTGGCGCTGACGCCGGATGAGTCGATCCTGTTCGTCGCCAACGCGAACACCAACAACCTTGCCGTCGTCAACGTGAAGGAGCCCGGCGAGAGCAAGCCGATGGGCTTCATCCCAACCGGATGGTATCCGACCTCTGTGCGGATCGCCCGAGACGGCAAGACCCTCTACATTGCGAATGGGAAGGGCTCGACCTCGAAGGCCAACCGAGACGGCCCGCGCCCCGGTTTTCCCCGCTCCGGCGGAGCGACGATGGAGTACATCGGCGGTCTCTTCCAGGGGACGCTTTCCGTCGTCCCCATGCCCGACGCCCGCCAGATGTCGAGATATTCGCAGACTGTTTACCGATGCAGCCCGCTGCGCAAGGACGCCCCGACGGATGTCCACGGCCGTCCACTCTCGCCTCGAAATCCGATCCCGTCGAAGGTCGGCGGCGTATCGCCAATCAAGTACGTCGTTTATATCATCAAGGAGAATCGGACTTTCGATCAGGTTTTCGGCGACATGCCGGAGGGGAACGGCGAGCCCTCGATCTGTCTGTTCCCGGAGAAGGTTACGCCCAACCACCATGCGCTGGCGAGTGAGTTCGTCTTGCTCGACAACTTTTACGTGGAGAGCGAGGTCAGCGCCGACGGGCACGAATGGTCGATGGGTGCCTACGCGAGCGATTTCGTCGAGCGGATCTGGCCGGTTGGCTACCGGGGCGATCGCCGCGTTCCGTATCCTTCGGAGGGGGTGATGGACGAGGTGGCCCGGCCAACAGGCGGCTACCTCTGGGACAGGGCGGCCGAGAAAGGCATCAGTTTCCGCAGTTATGGCGAGTTCATCGAGGATCCGAAAAAGCCCGGACAGCCCGCGACGACCCGTGTCAAGGGACTCGATGGGCATTTCGACCCCTTCTACCGCAGCTTTGACATGGACTTCCAGGACGTCAAGCGCGCCGATCGCTTCCTCGAAGAACTGGCCGGTTTTGAAAAGTCCGGCGAGATGCCCCGCCTGGTGATCCTCAAGCTCCCTAACGACCACACCTCGGGGACCACGCCGGGGAAGTACACCGTGACGGCCTGCGTCGCCGACAATGACCTGGCCCTCGGGAGGGTCGTCGAGGGGCTGAGCAAGAGCCGGTTCTGGAAGCAGATGGCGGTCTTCGTCGTCGAGGACGACGCCCAGAACGGTTCGGACCACGTCGATGCGCATCGGACGGTCGCCCTGGCGATCAGCCCGTACACCCGTCGCCACGCGGTCGACTCGACGATGTACAGCACCTCGTCGATGCTCCGGACGATGGAGCTGATCCTGGGCCTCGAGCCGATGAGCCAGTTCGACGCCGCGGCCCGGCCGATGTTCGCCGCCTTTGGCGACGAGCCCGACGCCCGGCCCTTCGTCCACCGTCCGGCCGGCGTGGACATCAACGAGCGCAACCGCCAGGGCGCCCCGTTCGCCCAGGCCTCCGCGAAACTCGACCTCGACGAGGAGGACCGAAACGACGACCTCCTCTTCAACCAGATCATATGGAAGGCTGTCCGGGGCGCCGACTCGACGATGCCGCCGCCGGTCCGCGCGGCGTTCGTGATGCCGAGGTGATCGCGATCAGGGCGAGTCCCGCGCCGGGATTTCGACGCGGGACTCGCCGAGCATTTCGCGGAGCGTTGGCTCCATCGCCTCGGCCCATCGTCGATAGCCCTCGAGGCCCGGGTGCAGCAGGTCGGGCATCACCTCGCGCGCGATCGAGCCGTCCGGCTCCAGGAAGGCGCCGCCGACATCCAGGTATCGGACGTGGTCGCCGTCGCCGAGCCGCTCCAGCCGGGCGTTCACCTCGCCGATCTTCTCGCGCGCGGGGTCCGTCGCCCGGCTCCTCGGGAACAGGCCGAGGAGAAGGATCCGGGCCTTCGGGAGCCGCCGACGAATCTCGCCGAGGATCGCGCCAACGCCCTCGGCGATCTCAACGGTCGGGGCGTTGTCGAGGTTGTTCGTCCCGATCAGGAGCACGACGGCCCGCGGATCGATCGCGTCGAGTTCGCCGTCGGCGATCCGCCAGAGGACGTTCTGCGTCCGGTCGCCGTCGATCCCGAAGTTCGCGGCGCGGCGGGGCGCGTAATATCGACGCCAGATCGCGTTCTCACCCCAGCGCTGGGTGATGGAATCGCCGAGGAAGAGGAGGTCGACCGGCCCCTCGCGGGCCCGGGCGAGGTTTCCTCGGTGCCGGTCGAGCCACCACGATTCGCCTCGGGGCTCGGGGACGACGGTCGAGGGCCCGCGCGAGCAGGCCGCGATCGAGAGCGTCGCCGCCGCGACGACCCGGGCGATCCGTCGCGAGGGCGGGCTTCCCATCATCGCGGCCCCCGGATGCTCAACTGTGGATCGCGTGGCCTTCGACCGCCAGGGCCGCCTCGCGGGTGGCCTCGGAGAGCGTCGGATGCGCGTGACAGGTCCGGGCAATGTCCTCGGCGCTGCCGGCGAACTCCATCACGGCGACCGATTCGGCGATCATCTCCGAGGCCCGGGGCCCGAGGATGTGGACGCCGAGCACACGGTCGGTCTTCGCATCGGCCAGGATCTTCACCACGCCCTCGGTCTCATCCATCGCCTTGGCGCGGCCGTTTGCGAGGAACGGGAACTTGCCGATCCGGTACTCGATCGCCTTCTCCTTGAGCTGCTCCTCGGTCATCCCGACGCTCGCCATCTCGGGCCAGGTGTAGATGACGCTGGGGATCGTCTCGTAGTTGACGTGTCCCGCCTTGCCCGCCAGGATCTCGGCGCAGGCGATTCCCTCGTCCTCGGCCTTGTGCGCCAGCATCGGGCCCTCGATCACGTCGCCGATGGCGGAGATCGTCGGGACGCTGGTTCGGAAGTGCGCATCGACCGGAACCTTCCCCGTCCTCGGGTCCACGGCGATCCCCAGCTTCTCGAGGCCGAGGCCCTCGGTGTACGCCTTCCGCCCGACCGCGACGAGGACCCGGTCGCAGGCGATCGCGACGTCGGATCCGTCCTTCTTCTGGGCCCGGACGTCGACCCGATCGCCCTCGACCTTCGCGCCGGTGACCTTCGTCTCCAGGTGGATTTGAAGCCCCTGCTTGACCAGGCTCCGCCGCAAAAGCTCGCCCATCTCCTGGTCGGCCAGCGGGGTAATCCTCGGGAGGAACTCCAGGACCGTCACCTTCGCCCCGAGCCGCTTCCAGACCGAGCCCAACTCCAGCCCGATGTAGCCGGCGCCGATGATGACCAGGTGCTCGGGGACACGGTCGAACGCCAGGGCGCCGGTGGAGTCGACCACGGCCCGGCCGTCGAACGGGAGGAACGGGAGGCCGACCGGGACCGATCCGGTCGCGATCAGGATCTGCTTCGCCTCGAGGTCGGCGGTCCCGCCTTCGTTGAGGGCGACGCGGACCGAGTTCGGGCCGGTGATCGTCGCGGCGCCGAAGACCGGCTCGACCTTGTTCTTGCGGAAGAGGAACCGGACGCCGTCGGTGAGCCCCTTGACGACCTAGTCCTTGCGGGCGAGCATCGCGGCGAGGTCGAGCTTCAGGCCGTCGAACTGGATCCCGTGCTTCTGGAACCGCTCCTTCGAGAGGTGGAACAGCTCGCTGGAATCGAGCATCGCCTTGCTGGGGATGCAGCCGACGTTCAGGCAGGTCCCGCCGAGGGTCCGTCCCTTCTCGACGCACGCCACCTTCATGCCGAGCTGCGCCGCCCGGATCGCCGCGACGTAGCCGCCGGGCCCGGCACCGATCACCACCAGGTCGAACTGGGTCGCCACCGTGAACTCCTGGAATCGCGGGGCCGCGTCGACGATGCGCGGATGAGCACCCTCGCTGGCCCCCAAGGTTTTCTCTTCTCGACGGACGCTCCAGACGATCCTATCACGTCCGGAGTGGCGCATGAAGCGCGGCGCCGAGAGGCCGGGACCCGGAAGCGGCCGAGACGAATTTGGGGAATCGGTGGATTTTTCGCTTGAGCACCGTCTACCCGACGTTCTATTCTCCCATTCACCAATTCGATCGTGCCCGTCGTCCGTCGTGCGTCGATGGACAAACGCGGATGGCCCCGGCGTATCCAGCTCGTGTCCGCACCGTTGGAACGTCATCGAGGACATCCGCATGGCCTATCAGATTCACCACCCCCCCGTTTGCGCCGTCGCTGTAGGTTTCTTCCTGAGATCGGCGACCTGGAACCGCGGCAATCGCTTGCGTTCGATCCCAACGCTCCGATCGCAGCGAACCTATCCACTGTGTCGCTGTCGACCTCGGCGGCAAGCGGTCAGACGTCTGACTCCTCGTCTCGGTCTCGGCCGCGACCCCGGGCC
>DAHZZC010000091.1 GCA_027435495.1 Planctomycetales bacterium | reverse complement strand
GGGTCTCGCCCGGGTGATGGAGTACGCTGTCGACCCGTCGAACGACCCGAAAGGGCTCCCTCCGCACCTTCCCGAACCGGTCGTCAATGTCCGGACACTCTGGCATCCGGTCCACCGCATCCGACGCAAACCCTCCGGCCTGTTCGAACTCCCCTGCTTCCCCAGCTATAACGTGACGCAGCGGCGCCGGATCGTCCAGTACCTCCGCCGACATCGACGGGTGGTCAGGGGCTGGATTCGGGTCGTTCTCGGCCAGGGCGGACCCGACCCCTGGGAGACCGTCCGCGTCCGGCTCCGCGACGTTCTGCTGCGGACGGACCTCTGGAGCGATCAGATCCTCGTCCTCCGAGCCGTGCAGAGCCTGACCATGCTCGACGTTCAGCACAATTGCGAACTGGTCTGGAACCTCGGAGGCTATACGACCACGTCGGAGACCGGGTTCCCCGGTTCCGGTCCCGCGTCCAATCCCGATGCCGAGGCGATTCGCCCCGGCATCCCGCCTGTTACCCTATCGGGAGCGTGATCGGCCTGAGGCCACAGGGGCCGTAGGCGGGATCAGCCGACGGAAGCGCTCGAGGCTCTCTGGCCCACAATCCGAGCCGCGATCTCGGAGACGGCAGCTTCGACCTGGTCTGGGGTGATCAGGTGTAAACATTTCTTGCCGTGCGGGCAAGGAGTGGTGAGCCAGCACGGGGCACATTCGACAGGCGAATAGAGGCTGATGTTGCCCGGGTATTCGGTGGAGGCCGGGTGCAGATACCCCCCGTAGATCACGACGGAGGGGACCCCGGCCGCGGCGGCGAGATGAATGGTTCCCGTGTCCGGGGCGACGTGGAGATCGGCCGCGGCGATCGCCGCCATCAGCGCTGGAAGGGTCGTCCGACCGACCAGGTCGACGTAGTTGGAGACCTCACGCGGGCGGCGATCCATCCCCGTCAGCCCGACCTCGATGACCGTTCCACGAGCCAGGAGCCGGTCGATCAGGTCTTCCCAGTATTCGTCGGGCCAGTTCTTGTTCGGCGTATAAGGGCCGCCCTTGCGGACGATCAGGACGTGGGGGCGAGGCAGGTTCTTCCAGGCTTCGCGGAACCGGGCAACCTCCGCCATTTCGAACGCGCACTCCGGCCGGATGTCCCGAACGTCGAGCCCCAGCGAATCTCCCATGATCTGCGCGAGGTGCCGGTCGGGCCGGCGATTGAACCGGACGACGCTTTCGTAGTCCATCCAGATCGCATCGGGCGGGGCCTCCTCCACGGGCCGAACCTCGTCGATATAGGGACAGGTCCTGGCGATGGCCATCTGCTTGGTATACAGGGTGACATGACAATCCGGGTTGCGTCGCTTCAACTCCCGAAAGGCCGGCGTGCACATCACCAGGTCGCCCAGGGCCTCCCTTCGCGCCACCTCGAGCCGTCGGTGACGGAACGGGGCCAGCGCAGGGATCGGCCATCGGATCATCCGGGAAGGCCGTCCCCACCGCGACCCCAATCGATCGGCCAGGGGGTGGACCCAATGGACGTACCGCCACCAGGCGATATGGCCCATCCGCCCGATGATCCCGCGTCTCGACATCCGACCATCTCCTGAGGCATGGATTCGTGTGGCAGGGGGGCAGCCCGGCCGGGTCCGAAGGAATTTGCTCGATCGTCACGACAAGCGTACAGGAGGGCAGAGCCGGCCGTCCACGGATCTTCGCCTGCTCGGGCCGTCCTCCGAGAAGCGATCGACGGCGTCACCAGAATCGCGAGGGACCACGACATTCTGGGGTCGCGGAGACGAGAACCTTCATCGAACCTTCGATTCGATAGCAGGGAGGGTTATGTCCCCGGACTGTGGACCCGTGGAGATGCGATCGAGTTGGGCATTCGGGTGCTTGACAAGGATGTTCCCATCATCTAGAGTGGCCGAACTTAATGTGAGGAACAGGTTTCATCGTGCGCTCCGCCCGAGCCGCCCCCGAACGTTACGGTCCTCGCGGCGATCGTCTTGATGCGGGACTCGCTCGACTCACCGGGCCATCCTTTCGTCACCTCATCGCCGCCCCTGCTCACCTGGTGCAGAGAAGAGTCTCCATGGACAACCCCATCCCGGTCGATTTGGGGCGCATAGCGCAAGACTTGCAGATCCGTCGCGTGCAAGTCGAGAGCGTCGTCCAGCTCCTCGACGAGGGGAACACGGTCCCGTTCATCACGCGATATCGCAAGGAACGGACCGGCAACCTCAACGAGGTGACGATCCGAGAGATCCAGCTTCGGGTGCAGCGCCTCCGCGAGCTCGCCGAGCGGAAGGAAACCATCCTCAAGGCCATTGAGGCCCAGGGGAAGCTGGACCCGGAGCTTGCCGCAGCCATCCGGTCGGCCGACAATCCGAAGCGGCTCGAAGATCTCTACCTCCCGTTCAAGCCGAAGAAGCGTACCAAGGCCTCCGATGCCCGCGAACGGGGCCTCGAGCCGCTGGCGCTTCGGGTCTGGACCCGAGACGAAACCCTCACCGACCTCGAGAGCGCCGCCGCGGAGTTCCTGAATCCCGAATCGGGAGTGGACTCTGTCGAGAAGGTGCTGGAGGGAGTCGGACACATCCTCGCCGAGGCGATCAGCGAGATGGCGACCGTGCGCGACGCTGTCCGCAAGGTTGTCTGGCGAACGGGGAAGATCGTTACGAGCAAGGGAGAGATTCCCGAGGGCCAGGGGCTCGACTATCGCGATTACTTCGACTACACCGAGCCGGTCTCGCAGATTCCTCCGCACCGGGTCCTTGCGATCAACCGGGGCGACAAGGAGGGTCCGCTGAAGGTCAAGCTCGAGGTCTCCAGGCCCGACGTGGAAGCCTCGCTCTTTGGGCAGCTTCCCCTGGAGGCCCACCCGCAGCACGACCTCTTCCACGCCGCAGCCATCGACGCCCTTGACCGCCTGATCCTCCCAAGCATGGAGCGTGAGGTCCGACGCGACCTGACCGAGGCCGCCGAGAAGCACGCCGTCGAGGTCTTCGCCCGCAACCTCGGCAGCCTGCTCCTGCAGCCGCCGATTCCCAAGCAGGTTGTCATGGCGATCGACCCGGGATTCAAGAGCGGCTGCAAGGTCGCGGTGCTCGACCCGAGCGGCCAGCTTCTCGACCAGGTTGTGATCTATCCTCATCCTCCCGCCAACCGTCGCTCCGAGGCCAAGATCGCGCTGAAGGATCTCGTTGGCAAGCACGGCGTCGGAGTGGTCGCCATCGGCAACGGAACGGCCTGCCGGGAGACCGAGGAGTTGATCGCGGAGATCATCGCCGAGGGGACCCGATTCAGCCAGGGAGAGAGTTTCCCCGCCGAGAGCGTGGAAGCCCCCTCGGAATTGGGATGGTCCGATTCCTCCGAGAGCGCCGAACCCACGGCGTCGGCCGAGTCGCCCCAGGCTGAGGGGGCCGCCCCGGTGATCGAGGCGGCGAGCGAACGAACGCCAGCCGAGCCTGAGGGCGCCCCGGAGGAAGATATCGCCGAGGCGGTGACGGGCAACGGCGACGGGATCAACGCCCACGTGGAAGTGGAAGAGGAACCACAGGCCGCGACGAGTTCGGAGTCCCCGGTGGAAATGTTGCCGCCGATCACGGGCGGTGCGCCCGAGCCTGGCGAGGAAGCGGTCGAGCCGGCAAGCCTGGGTGAAGGGCCGCCGCCGGTCTCGGCCCTCGCCACCGGAACGCTCGATTCGGGAGCTCATGCCGCCCCGGCCGGGGACGATGCTTCGGCCGAGTCCGGTCCTGCGCCGGAGGTTGAGGCTCCGTCCGCCGAGCCGTTCACCGTTCCCGACGACTGGGAGTCTGCGGAACCCGCCGTCGCCGAATCCTCGATCGCCGAGGCGGTCTCGGCCGAGGCGATTGCCGAGGAACAGGCGGAATCAGGGCCGGTCGAGACGCCAACGACCAGTGACCACCTTCCCACCTCGGCAGATTCGAGCGAGGCCCAGCACGGCGAGACAGGAGCCGCACCCGCGGCCCCGCCTCCAGCCGCCTCGGGACGACCGCCGCGACAGGGGAAGTCCGAGCGCGGACGGGGACGCGGCAAGGGTCCTGCCGGACCTCCGCCGCCGCAGTTGCCGCCTCAGCCCCATCCCGCTGACGCTCAGCTTTCCCATCTTGCCTATGTGATCGTCAACGAGGCCGGGGCGAGTGTTTATTCGACCAGCCAGGTCGGGCGCGAGGAGCTCGCCGAGCACGACGCGACCCTGCGCAGCACCATTTCGATTGGCCGTCGGCTCCAGGATCCGCTCTCGGAACTGGTCAAGATCGAGCCGCAGAATATCGGCGTCGGACTGTATCAGCACGACGTGAACCCGAAGCAGCTCAAGGAGACCCTCGAAGCGGTCATCGCAAGCTGCGTCAACTTTGTCGGCGTTGACCTGAACACGGCGAGCGTCTCGCTGCTCCGGCACGTCTCGGGGTTGAACCAGTTGACGGCCCGCCGGATCTTCGATTACCGAAAGGACAACGGACCGTTCGCTCGCCGCGAGCAGTTGATGCAGGTCGAAGGTGTCGGTCCCGCGACCTTCACCCAGGCGGCCGGTTTCCTCAAGGTGACCGACGGTGAGGATCCGCTCGATCGAACATGGATTCACCCTGAGAGCTACGAGGCCGCGACCCGGCTGCTCGAACGATTCGGATATGCGACCGACGTGGTCCGCGACAAGACCCGACTCCCCGAGCTTCAGGCCAAACTCGCCGAGACCGACATCGCCGCGCTCGCGGTCGAACTTGGCCTGGGCGAGTTCACCCTCCGCGACATCATCGAAGCTCTGGGACGCCCCGAACGCGACCCCCGCGACGACCTGCCGAAGCCCATCTTCAAGAAGGGCGTTCTCAAGCTTGAAGACCTCGCTGCTGGGATGGAGCTGAAGGGGACGGTGCTCAACGTCGTCGACTTTGGGGCGTTTGTTGACATCGGCCTGAAGGACTCGGGACTCGTCCACATCAGCCAGCTCGCGAACCGGTACGTCAAGAGCCCCCACGATGTGGTGAGCGTCGGCGACGTGGTGACCGTCTGGGTCATGGGAGTTGACCAGGAACGGAAGCGCGTTTCGCTGACGATGGTCAAGCCGGGGACCGAGCGAAACCGGGGCCCGCAAGGCGGGGGTGGTCGTCGCGGCGGTGAGCCCCGCGATCCAAACCGAGAGCAAGCCCGCGGTCAGGGCCGTCGGGGCGGCGGTCGCGGGCCCCGCCCGCCCGGCTCGGCGTTGACCTCTCCACCGGTGGGCGCTCCGCCAGTCTCCACCCTGGCCGAGGCGCCCGCGCGCCGGCCCGATCGAGGCCCGTCGCCCAGTGGTCCTCGCGGTCACGACGCTGCGCCCGGACGGACGGGACACGGCCGACCCTCCGGTCCCAGAGGCGGCTCCTACGGGCAAGGTGGCGGCGGCCCCCAACGCGGCGATCGCGATCGAGGACCGACCCCACGGCCGGCTCCCCGTCCCTCGCGACCCAGCGCCCCGCCGGCTCCGCTTTCCAAGGACGCGCTGGCGGGCAACGTCCCACTTCGGACCTTCGGACAGCTCAAGCAACTCTGGGAAGCTCGGACCGAGGGTCCCGAATCCCCGGTGACCTCCGAGACACCGCACTCCAACGAACAAACCCATCCGACTCAGAATCCCGAGATTCTCGGACACCAGGGCGAGGAAGCTTCCCCGGGCGCTGAGTAATTCGAGATGGAGAGCGATCGGGAATGCCCATTCGCTCTCCAATCCGCTGGTCAGGAAAACGGCCACCGCCCCGGGTCGTCCGTCGACCCGGGCGCGGGGGATCCGTCATTGTGGGCGGCGAACCAGGCCTCGGCCTGCGATCGTAAGAATCTGGCCAATAGGCCCCGGGCGATTCCTCGACTTGGGCGATTTGCGGCCGGCTACTATAATGGAGAGGGATCTTCCATCCCGAGAGTTGCCTTGACCATGCCGAGGAGCCGGTCGCCGATGGGGCGAACCGCCCGATTCGTAAACGTTCAGGGACCCCATTGATGGGTATATTCGCCTGGCGTAATCTCCTGACCCGCCCGATCCGGACCGTGCTCGCTCTGGTCGGCCTCTCGATCCCGGTGCTTGGGGTCCTCGGTCTCTTCACCCTTTCCAACAGCCTGCGTGACCTGGTCGGCGACACGCTCGGCGGGATTGAAGGCGTGATCGTCCTGAACGACAACGCGATTAGCCCGGTGCTAAGCAACGTCCCAGCCTCGCTGGCCGACGACCTCCGGAAGATACCGGGTATTCACGCGGTCGCCCCCGAGGTCTGGGGCGTTGCGCCCCCGGTTGAGGGCCAGGGGATGATCGCGGGAATGGTCAAGGGGAAGGCGATGTCGATCCTCGACCAGCCAGTCATCGCCGGGCAGGAGATCGCCTCTCACCAGGGCCTTCACAGCGCTATCTTTCCGAAGGCCCTGCGCGATCACGGCGAGGGGCGGTTCCTACAGCCAGGCGACGAGGGGAAGCCGAACATTGTCATTAGCCGGAAGATCGCCCGAGAGTACCCTGGCACCGACGGACAGCCGAGGAAGGTGGGCGACTCGCTCAAGATTGGCGGCAAGCCGTTCCAGATCGTCGGGATTTACGAGACGGGATCGATGCTCCTTGACGTCGTGATCGTGATGGACATCATCACCGCCCGACAGGTCCTGTACCGACCCGAGGGGTCGCTCTCGTGCATCTATGTCGAGGGGAAGGATCCGGCCCGAAACGAGGCGCTGATCGCCGGGATCGAGAAATCCCACCCTGGCTTTGACGCGCGGAGCATGGGCGAGGCCCAGGCGAGCTTCGGCACCCTGATGGGACAGATTGATACCTTCCTGCTCATGACCGTCAGCCTGGCCCTGCTGGTCGGGGTGGTCGGAATTGTCAACACGATGCTGATGAGCACGACCGAGCGGTTCGCCGAGTTCGGGGTGCTGCGGACCAACGGCTGGTCGCAGGGGAACATTCTGGCCCTGGTGACCCTGGAGAGTGCCTTTCTGGGGATTCTGGCTGGCCTGGTGGGTTGTCTTCTAGCCTGGGGCGGCGCGAACGTCGCCAACCAATTCCTCGCCGGTGGCGGGCTCCAACTAGGGATGCCGCCGTCGCTCTGGGGAATCGGGATCGGCCTTTCGCTGGCGACCGGAACGCTGGGCGGGCTCTACCCGGCCTGGCGAGCCGCCCGGCTCGTCCCGATGGAAGCGATCCGTCTCGGCTCGCATTGATGTGGATGGATCGAGACGATAATGGACGTCGACTCGTGGAGGAAGCCACCGATGGCAAGAGAATACGGCCCGCCGGAATCGCCCCACCGAGCGATCCCCACCGAGCCTCGAAACCGAGGACTCCCGATGATCGACGTGCGGAACGTCCACAAGTCGTACCGGAGCGGGAGCCGATGGGTCGAGGCGTTGCGCGGGATTAGTTGCCGGATTGATCGGGGACGGTTCGCATTCATCGTCGGGCCGAGCGGGTCGGGCAAAAGCTCGTTGCTCTACTTGCTCGGTGCCCTTGACCGGCCAACGTCGGGTGAGATCCTGGTGGATGGCCAGAGTCTCACCGCGATGTCGGAGGCCCAGCAGAACGCCTATCGCCGCGAACAGATCGGCTTCATCTTCCAGGCGTTCAACCTGATCAGCAACCTGACCGTGCTTCAAAATGTGCTGGTGCCGTTCCTGCCGAGAGGCGTGACGGCCGCGCAACGAAGCCGGGCTGTCGAGCTGCTGACCTCGGTCGGACTTGCCGATCGGATCGAACACCGCCCGTATCAGCTCTCAGGGGGTGAACAGCAGAGGGTTGCGATCGCCCGGGCGCTGGTCAAGAGTCCCCGGTTGATCCTCGCCGACGAGCCGACCGGCGAACTCGATTCGCGGACCGGCGACGAGATCTACACGATTCTCCGTCAGTTGCAGGAGTCGTCCGGGACGACGCTCGTGATCGTCACCCACGACCGGCGTTTCATCACGCCCGAAGATCTCGTTCTCGAGATCCAGGACGGCCAGCTCGCCGGGACCGCCGAGCCCGAGACGGTCGACTACTCGGCGACGGCGCTGACCGGTCGGTGAGCCCGCAAGGGTGATGAAGGGCGGAATCGAAATTGGGAGCGGGAGCCGGGTGAATGGAATCGATCCCCGGCTCCTGGTCGTCCCAACTTGCGCTGGCCTGGGGTTTTCAGGCCCCTGTCCCCGAGCCGGCGGCCTCGGCCTTGGCGCGAGCCTTTTCGGCCTTCTTCGCGGCGCGGGCAGCTCGGCGTTCCGTCTTGGCCGCCTTCGACTCGGCCGCGGCCGTGCTGGAGAACCGCTCCTTGAGGCGGACCGCCTTACCCGTCCGCTGCCGCAGGTAGTAGAGCTTGGCGCGGCGGACCTTGCCCGAGCGCTTCACCACGATGTCCGCGATCCGAGGCGAGTGGAGCGGGAACTTCCTTTCGACGCCCTCGCCCTGCACGATCCGGCGGACGATGAACATCTCGCGCGTCCCGCTCCCCGAACGGCCGATCACCACGCCGTTGAAGATCTGGATCCGCTCCTTGTCCCCTTCGAGGATTCGGACGTGGACATCCACGGTGTCGCCGATCTCGAAATGGGGGGTCGTCGACTTCATCGTGGATTTTTCCACGACGTCGAGCAGCCGGTTCTGCATGGCCGTTTCCTTTCTTGTTCTTGGTGAATGGGTAATTGGTCTTTTTCCCGGTCGGCCGAACCGGCTCATGGCGGGGGATCGACGATTGCTCAGCGACGAATCCGTCGATCCAGTCTTACCAATAACCAAGAACAAATAACAAATTACCAGGAACAGATTCTATCGTCGATTTTGCCGCCGCCATTCCGCGATGGCTGCGTGGTCGCCGCTGAGAAGGATCTCGGGGACGTCCAGGTCGCGGAAGAGTCGAGGCCGGGTGTACTGCGGATATTCGAGTCCGCCGTCGGGTCCGAAGGATTCATCGACGGCGCTTTGGGCGTCGCCGAGGGCGCCTGGGATCAGTCGGATGACGGCATCGATCACCACCATGGCGGGGACCTCGCCGCCGGAAAGAATGTAATCGCCGACGGAGAGCAGCTCAGGGCGGAGGGTTTCGATGATCCGCTCGTCGAAGCCCTCGTATCGGCCGCAGACCAGGATCAGCCGGGGTTCTCGGGCGAGTTCCTCGACCCTGCGCTGATCGAGTCGGGGTCCCTGGGGCGAGAGGAAGATCAACCGCCCCGGGGGCTCGGCCTCGGCCCTGACGGCCTCGACTGCTGAGACCACCGGCGGGGCCATCAGGATCATTCCGGGCCCGCCGCCGAACGGGCGGTCGTCGACCTGCTTGTGCTTCCCCTCGGCCCAGTCGCGGATGTCGTGACGCTCGATCGAGACCAGTCCCCGGGCGATCGCCCGGCGGACGATGCTCTCCCCCAGGAACCCGTCGAAGATCGCCGGGAAGAGGGTCAGTACATCGATCCGGAGCGTCGGCGTTCCGGCCATGGTCGGCGACGAGACGTCCGCCCCTCCGGAATCGGTCAAGATTGCGGGGCGGCCTCGGCCGACGGGGCCGGGGCCGCGGGCGCGGCCGTCGCAGGAGCCGGTGCCGGTGTCTCGACCTGCCAGGGCTCGCCGGGCTTCGGCTTGGTGACCTTGTGCCGGCGGAGTAGCGCCTGGACCTTGTCCGACGGCTGGGCGCCGACCGAGAGCCAGTAGCGGATGCGGCTGACGTTCAGGACGGTCTGGGTCTCGGGGTTGCGAGACATCGGGTCGTAGTGGCCCAGCTCCTCGATCGCCCGCCCGTCGCGCGGCCGTTTCGAATCGATGGCGCAGATGCGGAAGAACGGGCGATGCCGACGCCCCAGGGACTTCATGCGGATACGTACCACGCGCTGACTCCTCGTATCACAATAACGAGACTCGACTGACTTCGATCCAGATCCTCGAAACCCGAGACGGCGATGATCGGCCCAGAGCCCGGCGGGATCTTGACCCGAGGGTACTGGACCGACGGCCACTGGCCGGGCGATCACGGGCGGTTGCGCTCCTCGCGACGACGGCGCCGCTCGTCCTTCTCTCGCTGCTTCCGGAGCTTCTCCCGCTCCTTGGGCGAGAGCCGCTTGCCGGTGCCGACCTTGGGGGCCATCAGTTTGGCGGCGGGATTAAAGGCGGCAGCCCGGCCCAGGGCGGTGATGTTCCGGAGCTTGTCCATCATCGTCATCTGGGCCATCTGCTTGACCATCGAGGCCATCGCGTCGAACTGCTTGACCAGTTGCGAGACCTCGGCGGGGTCCACGCCGCTGCCGGCGGCGATCCGGCGGCGGCGGGAGATATCGATCAGGTCGGGATTCCGCCGTTCGGCCAGGGTCATGCTGTCGATCATTCCCTGGATCCGCCGGATCTCCTCGTCGGGCTCCATTCCGTTCAGGGATTCGCCGCCCATCATCTGGTTGAGGCCGGGGATCTTGCCGAGGATCTCCCGCATCGACCCCATTTTCTTGATGTTGATGATCTGCTGGCGGAAGTCGTCGAGGTCGAATTTGCCCCGTGCGAGCTTCTCCTGTTGTTTGCGGGCCTCCTCGGCGTCGACGGCGGTTTGTGCGGCCTCGACGAGGCCGACGATGTCGCCCATGCCGAGCATCTGGCCGACGAGCCGCTCGGGGTCGAAGGGGTCGAGGCGGTCGAGTTTCTCGCCCTGGCCGACGAACTTGATCGGGACGCCGGTGACCCGCCGGACCGAGAGCGCCGCACCACCTCGGGCATCGCCATCGAGCTTGGTGAGGATCACGCCGTCGAGCTCGAGCGCCTCA
>DAHZZC010000090.1 GCA_027435495.1 Planctomycetales bacterium | reverse complement strand
CGACCCTGCACGATGCGCCGACCATTTCGAGATTGGATCGGCCGTCTGGCGACGCATCTGCCTCTGGGGGATCATGTTCTACGACCGGACCTGGCCGATGCGGTACGATCCGTCGTACCGCCTGGAGAAGAAGCGCGTTTTCGCGGAAGCTGTCGAGCGCATCGAGGCGGGTGAGGTGCCCGAGTCGCTCGGCCTGCCGAATATCGGGACGCCCGAGCCCGTTCCGGTGCTGGACGTATCCCAGCCGATCGAGTTGAGATCGCTCCCATCCCGATAGCGATCAAGTGAGGCAGGCCGCAGGCTCGGAGCCGCAGGCGGCTGGTTCGGCGGCGGCCCTCGGGCAAGCCTCGACGATCCGGTCGCCGCCCTCCGCGCGGGCGGTGGTCATCGCCTCGTCAGCGATTTCGAGCAAGGCCGCGGCGTCGCTGGCGAGATCGGGGAACCCGGCCACGCCGATCGAGACGCTCACACCCGAGAGATGGGGCGAACCCAGCCCAGACTCGCGTACGGCCCGAACGATCCCCCGGGCCACCTTCCGGGCGCCCTCGGTCTTCGAGCGAACCAGGAGCGCCACGATCCGGTCGTCCTCCAGTCGGGCCACGATGTCGCTGGATCGAACGATCGAGCCAATGATCCCAGCCAGCTCATGAACCAATCGATCGGCCCACGGGGCACCAAGGATATCGCGGATCGCCCCCAGACGGTCTAGCTTTACGCAAAGGAGCGCCAGCGGTTCTCCGTGGCGTCGCGACTGGCCCAGGGCGAAGGGCAAGACCGCGTTGAGGAAGGTGGCGTCACGGACGACCTCGGCGCCCCGGTGTACGGAACGCTCGGCCAGGTCGTCGCCATTGAGATCGACCGGATGGGACTCGACCTCGACCCGGCCGGAGTGGAGCCGGGCTCCTTCCAGGGCTGTCCCGGCCAGCGTGCAGCCGACCGAGAGCTGCCGTCGAACTCCCCGGGCATCCGTCGCATGATCCAGGTCAACCCGCAATTCACCGTGTTCCGAGGCGCCGCAACGGACCGGGAAGACCGCCAGATGGCCCCTGGTGTTTTCCGGCTGGTCGGCCGGCTCGCGGCGGATCTCGGCCCGCGCCGAGGGCGCGATCTCTCGGGCGAACCGGAGCAAGGCCGATTCGATCTCCCTGGGCTCGGTCGTTGAGGCCAGCTCCGTCGCAAAAGTCTCAAGAGCCTTCTCGAACCGGCCTGGTCGCGCACTGTCGGAGCGCGACCAGGTCAGGCGTCCCGCTCGTGCGACGGAGGCTCCGAGCCGTAAGAGCGCCGACCGCGAGACGGATCGCTTTTTCAACACTCCGGCGCGATCCCGTCGCACCGTTGCCCTGGGCCGGTCCATCGCCCCCATCTCCACTGGATCGGTCCGCCAGGCTTTGGTCATTTTGCTGCTCTCGGGCATGGCTCGCGACTCCTCAATTCTTTGTTCCGGATCCCCTCCGCCCCCAGACCGGCGGCTTGCCCCGATCGGTCAAACCGCCGTGCCGGCCCCCTCAATAGCACAGAATGAGGAGCCGATTTTTGTGGGCCGGGCGCATCTCCCGACCCTCGCTTCCGCGGCATGGACCAGAAGCCCATCGGATTCGGAGATCGATTCCAGGCCGGAGTGAGGCCCCCTGTCTCGTCTCGCCTCGGGCCCTGGACCATCGCAACCACAAGGGCCAGATCATGGGGATCCGGCCGAGACCATTGGGAACGCCCGGTATGTCCAGGAGCCGGGGCGGCGCTTCTGGGACCCACGAGCGTTGAGGGGGCTCCAGGCGGTCGGGCTCAGCGGCCCGGCCGGTGTCGAGCGGATTTGCCCCTCAAGGAAAACATAGGTCATGGTCGCGAGGCCGGGCCCGGATCGGGAATCGATCTTGTCGAATCCGACGAAAAGTCGCAGGATACCGCCGCGATCGGTCGATCCGTGTTGACGGGAATCATCATCTCGCGGCCCGTCGGGTGGCGCGATCGCAATCGAGGGGTGACGAAGGAATGGGGCGGGTCCTGTCCCGGGCCGGATTGCGACGGCCCACCCTCCCGACGTCGCCGGCGCTCCAGGGTCGAGGATCGGGGAAAGATCGATCCCCGATGGCATCGCCATCAGCGCGGGGGAACGAACGGACCGGTGCGAGGCCGTTGACCATGGAAAGCGGTAAGATCGCGGCTCGGGCGGCCCTGGCGTTTCTCGTGGCGGTCGGCGCCTCGGGATGTGCCTCGGGCCCCTCCTCGTGGAAACTTCCCGAGTGGGAACTCCCGCAGTGGAAGGTTCCCGACCTTACCCAGCTTTTCACTCCGCCCCCACCCGTTCCCAACCCGATGCCGGTCCCCTCCGAGGACTTCGACCTCGTCTGGAACCGGGCCGTGGCGCAGGTTAACCGCCACTTCCCGATCGCCTCCGAGAATCGGCTGGCGGGGACAATCCGGACCGAAAGCGAGATGACCGGGACACTGATCGAGCCGTGGACCGGCGATGCCGCCACATTCCGCGACCGGCTCGAGGCCACCTTGCAAACCATCCGCCGGTTCGCCGTGGTTCATGTCGAGCCGGGACCAACCGGGGGCTATCTGGTGAAGGTGGAGGTTTTCAAGGAGCTGGAGGACCTGGCGAAACCAGCCAGCCAGCCGGCTGGCCGAGCCGCCTATTACAATGATTTTCCAGTCAACCGGACACGGCAGGTCGTCGGTACGGTGCAAACACCGTTAGGATTCATCCCCAAGGGGCGTGATACGGCCCTCGAGCAGATTATCCTCCGCCAGATCCGGGAAGCCCTTCTGCTTTAAGTCGGAGACCGATCAACGACGATCGGAAACAGGGGCGAGCTTCCATGCTCGCCCAGTCTCTCCGCCCCTGATCAGGGTTGGGGCTTAGTAGGCGTTGAACGTCCAGTAGGCCCCGTAGGCCGCGATGCCAATCCACTGGATCGTCGGGTCCAGGAGCGCGGCGCGGTGCGCCGGCGAGTTCATCCACATGGTCTCAATGCCGGGATACCCACCCATTGCCGAATTCTGACGGCGGGCGGGCCCCATCACGAAATGCCCGAGGCCACTCGAGGCTTGCTGGGCGCTGTTCATCGCCGCCCAGTTTTCCAGGTTCGAGTCGTAGCCGACCGGTGAAAGCCCATACGAGGCCCGGGTGGCATTTAGCCAGGCGGTGAAACCGTAGGGATCTCCGGAAGACGCCGCGGGGGCGGACGTCGTTGGATTCGTGGCCGCACTCGTGCTCTCCGAAGCAGGTGCTTCGGTCACCGGAGTGGCCGCCGACGTGGTCGGCTGGATATAGGTTGTCGGTACGTATTGCGGCTGGGTCGCCGTGGGCTGGACAGCCGTTGGCGCATAGGCCGCCTGAGTATAGGTCGGCTGGTAATATTGCGGGGTATACGTTGCCTGATAAACAGGCATCGAATAGCCGGCCTGGTAGGTCTGCGGAGCATACCCGTTCCAGGTAGGCTGAACCGCGTACGTCGCGGGGGAGTAGTAGTAGGCGGGTGCCTGCATGGCCCCACCCGCAGGATAGTAATAGGTCTGTGCCTGGGCTACCGGGGCGGCCAACGTCGCCGCAGCCATCAGACCAAGACCCACCACCAAGCTCTTCCGCAAGTTGTGCGTCGGGTTCTGCAACGGACAAATCTCCCTGAAGGCACATGGGCCGGGATCACTACGCTGGATCCCGTTCCTCGCCCCTGGCAACCCGAATCCGGGAAGTCCCTCTCCAGATATCCCGGGCAACCCATGTGAAACGACAAGAATGGGATGTTCTTCCCCGGAATGCAACCCTTTTCTGGGATGTCGCTGAAAAACAACATCCGCAAATCTTGAATTGCATGTTTATGTTGTAACATCAAAGAAATATCATTCAAATTTTATCATGAAACAACAGGGCCAGAGATACGTGTTCCGCAAGCCCATGCTCTTGCCTAGCTAAGCGTGCAACCGGTTTGGAAGAAGTCCGGCATCGGACCCATCAGGCGATCTTCAACTGAGGGTAAGGGCGAGCGATCGAACCTCGATTTATTTATGAACGAATACTATTACTTTGTGAGATCCCGAATCCCGAAGCCCTGGCCGGTCCCTTGATCGCGGTGGGCGATCGTGAATGGGAAGTCGGCTGCTCATTCGATCGGTGAGATTCAGGGTTGGAGAGGTTACCGTGGAGAAAGAAGGGAGGAAGTCGATGGTCACGCGTGGGCGGATTCGTTGACCTTGCGGATTGGGTAGACCCGGACGTCGACGCCTCGCGCGAAGTGGGCGATCGGTGAGTGAAGGGGGCGAT
>DAHZZC010000089.1 GCA_027435495.1 Planctomycetales bacterium | reverse complement strand
TCGAGACGCTGGCGAGGGCCGCTCACTTCGCCCATGCTCGCGGTGTGGTCCATCGCGATCTGAAGCCGGCGAACGTCGTGATCGGCTCCGACGGTCGCCCCAAGATCACCGACTTCGGCCTGGCGAAGCTCCTCGGCGAGGACGGCGGGGTGACCCGGACCGGAATGATCCTCGGCACACCCAGCTTCATGGCGCCCGAGCAGACCGGCCCGCAGACGGGAAACGCGATCGGACCTTGGACGGATGTCTACTCTCTCGGGGCGATCCTTTACACAGCCCTCACGGGTCGGCCGCCCTTCCTCGGTGAGACGCCGCTCTCCACACTCGAACAGGTCGCACACCACGACCCGATCCCGCCCGGCCGACTCCGACGGCTCCCACGCGACCTGGAAACGATCTGTCTCAAGTGCCTGGAGAAGGCTCCGGCGCGTCGCTACGCCTCGGCCGACGAGCTGGCCGCCGACCTCCGGCGATTCGCCGAGGGGCTCCCCATCCGGGCACGCCGGCTCTCCTGGTTCGGACTGGCCGGGAAATGGTGTCGACGCGAGCCGGTCAAGGCCGCCCTGGCCGGTGCGCTGGTCCTGGCCGTCGCCCTCGGCCTCGCCGCGGCCATCGTTCTCTGGCGGCGGGCCGAGGCCAGAGCCGCCGAGGCTCAGGACAGCCTCTACGTGAGCCAGATCGCCCGCGCCCGCCTCGAGTGGCGGGCCTCAGCCGTCGACCAGGTCGACGAGCTGCTCGGACTGGCCGAGCCCATCCGGCGCGGCTGGGAGTGGGGTTACCTCCAGAACCTCAACCACGCGGCTCTCTTCGAGGAACAGGACACCAGCTACACCGAACTGATCGACGTGCTTTTCAGCCCCGATGGATCCCGGCTCGCCGCTCTTCGGATCAATCCCTTCAACAACCCGGCGGGCAACCCCTCGATGGCTGACTCTCAACTGGATCTCTACGAGATGCCCAGCTTCCGCCGATCCGCCCGCCTGGCGGGACCGAAGGCCGCCTGCCGGCTTGCTTTCTCGCCCGACGGCCGACGACTCGCCGTGAGCTCGGCTGGCGGCGAGGTCATGCTGGTCGACCTCGCGTCCGGGCGGGAGACCCTCCGATGGAACGCCGGGGGTTCAGCCGCCTTCGCGCCGGACGGCCAGTCGATGATCGTCGGTCGGAGAGACGCGGTCGCCTGGGTCCGGCTCGACGATTGGTCCGTTCTCCGAAGCCTCCCATCCCTGGGCGGCCGCGCAACCCCTGGACCGCTCGGCCGCCGCCTCGCCGTCGTCGGTCCCTCCTCCGTCGCGATGCTCGACACCCAGACCGGCGCGACGGTCGCCGAACTACCCTTCGGACCGGGGAGCCAGCATCGGGCCGACTACTTCAGGGGTGAATTGCCCGACCTGGCCTTCTCACCCGACGGGGCCTCACTGCTCGTGGCAACTGATCCGCCGAGGATCTGGACACCCGGGTCCGTACGGTCGACCATCGATCTCGTCGGTCACGAGGGGCCGGTACTCGGGGTCGCCTTCGGACCCGACGGCCGGGTCGTGGCCACCGCCGGCCGCGACTCCACCGTCCGCCTCTGGGACGCTCAGACCGGCGCGGTCAGGTTGATCCTTCGGGGCCACGTCGAGCGGGCTGCCTGCCTCGCCTTCGATCCCCAGGGACGATTCCTCGCCTCCGGCGGCCGTCGGATCGGTGATATCAAGGTCTGGGACCTCACTCGCGACCCGGAATACCTCTCCCTGCCGGAAATCAGTGCCCACGCGATCGCCTTCGAGTCCGACGGAATTCACCTTCGAGCCGCGGCCTCTTCGGGACAGCTCCTGCGCTGGCATCCCGTTCTCGGGGTGACGCGTTCGGGACCGTTTGTCGAGGTCACTCATGCGTTTCTCTCTCCCGCGGTCACGGCGGCCTTCGACCAGAAGGTCAGCCGGCTGGCGACACTCGGCGCCGATCTCCGGTCGGTCATCATCCGCGAGCTGGAGACAGGCAGGGAGTTCCGCCTGGAGATCCTCAACCGTTCGTCCCATTCGATCGCTCTCAGTCCCGACGGGAAGTACGCCGCCGCGATCGGAATGGCCTCGAAAAGGGATGAGCCCCATCGCCGATGGGCCTGGGCCTGGGAGGTCGAGACCGGCCGGAGGCTCGCGTCGTGGCCCCTCGGACGTCTTCCGAACCCCTTCCGACAGGGGACGATTGCCTTCTCACCCGATGGTTCGGAGGTCGCCTTCGACGACTACGAAGCCCCCCGATCGCCCGAGGAGTCGTCTCGCGTTGTTCTTCGGGTCCGACCGATGACGGGTGGCGGGTCCGATCGCCTCCGCCTCCCCTTCGATCGGGAGATGGCTCTCGCGATCGCCTTCAGCCCCAACGGCTCGAAGATCGCCGCCTCAGACTTGCAGGGGCTGGTCTCGGTCTGGTCCGCTCGAACCGGCGAGCGACTGGTCCAGAAACCGTCGAGAGACCAGTTCGCGGTCTTCCAACTCGCCTTCAGTCCCGACGGCCACCGCCTCGCCGGCGTTGACCGCGAGAAGGTGAAGGTCTGGGACATGAATACCGGCGAGGAGCTGATCGTGCTCCGGATTCGGGGCCGGCGCCAAAGCGATGACGGATACAATCCCAGAGTCGCCTGGAGCCCCGATGGCCGACGACTGGCCTCAACCAACTGGGATGGGAGCATCGCCGTCTGGGATGGGACTCCTCCCGCTCCCGATCTCAACGACCGAGTGGCCGAGGCCGGCGCGCGCGCCTTCCTCTTCCACCTCGACGCCGCCGAATCCGCCCTGAATTCTTCGCATGACGCCGGATTTGCCTTCCACCTCGCAAGGGTCCGAGCGGCCGAACCGCCTGACATCCGCTCCCTGCTCCGCCGAGCGGCTCTGCTCCAGAGGGTTGAGGACTGGAAGGCGGCCCTCGCCGATTACCGAAGCTGGCTCAAAACCGACGGAACCGACGAGGGCGTCGGCTGGCTCGGCTATGCTCGAGCCCTCCTGATCGCTGGAGACAACCAGGGTTATCGCGACCTCTGCGCCCGACTCATGGCCGACGATGGTCCAGCCCGACGCCAGCCCCCGAACTGGCCCCTGGTCCGCTCACTGATCCTCTCGCGCCAAAGCGAGGCCGATCCCTCGACTGTCCTGGTCCTCGCCAGGAACCTCCCCCCATCCGCGGATCAGGACCTGAGAAACGCCACGACCCAGGCTATCGCCGAACTGCGAGCAGGTCGCCCCAGCGATGCCTACGCACGTGTGATTGCTCTGGCGGACAACTCCTCCGAGGGCTTCGTCAACTGGCCGTTGCTCGCACAGATCGCAGCGCGCCTCGGCCGGCCCGATGAGGCCCGAAAGTGGATCGCCCGGTCCGAGGCTCTCTGCTCCCAGACGTCCTCGGCAGGCAGACCACGCCCCGAGGCCTGGCCCGACTTCCTGATCCTCTTGCGCGAGGCCCAGGACACCCCACCCCGATGACGAAACACCATCGCTCCCCAAAATCAAGATTCGATCCGATTCCTCACGGTAGCTCTCGGGTCGTACGGCTTCCCGAACCGACCGAAACCCCCGTGAGCGGGGTCGTTTTAAAGACGAACTAACGAATGATTACTTGACATTTCATCCCTTCAAGCAGGCGATTCCTCCGCTTCGGCCGTCTCGTCTCGGCCAGGCCAGAATGTTTACGCAGATATCAGAATGGCTTTTGTGCTGTGACGATCGAAATGGTGATTCGAACCGAGAGTCGAGAAGTCCCGTGGAGTCTCGTGAGGTCCAATAAATGAACCCAGGTCGCGATGCGGTGGGGGTGGTTGAGGATAGCGCACTGGCCCACCTGATCATGGCCGTCGTTAGAGTCGCCGGCCGAGGATTATCGCTCACTGATCCGTGACCTGCGCCTTGCCTTTCGGTAGATTGAAGCAGGCGATCACGCCGTTTTTCTCGCGGAGGAACGTCCCGGATACGAGCCGAGTACGATCCCTGGCGGGAGTCAGAATCGATCGAGCGCCGGTGGACTCGGCCACGACCTCCACGCCGGTCGTTCCACGCAGCGGGAGCGAAACCGTGAATCCCGGACAGGCGAAAGGGGCGTGGAAGTGGTAGGCTCCCTCGACCGCCTCGATACGTGTCAGTTCGCGAGCCGCCCAGTAGCGAGAGAGCTCGCCGAGGGTCATCCAGACGAGGTTCGGGAAGTGCGCATCGAGACGTGCCACAACCTCCTTGAAGATCGTGAACCCCACCTCCTTACCATTGAAGTAAAACCCGGGCCAGTGGCCGACCAGGACCGCCGGCTCGCCGCGTCGGATGATCTCGGGAAGCCGGCCGCGCTGTCCGTCCGCAGTGATGAACTGGTCAGCCGAGCCGGGGGTCAGACCGTCCCAGCCACCAAACCAGTCACCGGTGGCGCCGATCACCGAGACAACGCAACGCGGGTCTTCGCCATCGAGGCCGGAGGCATACTCGACCCGAGGCGCCACGCTACGGTCGTCGGTGAAGACGTGTCGGAAATAGTGCGGAATCTCAGCCGAGAAGACGTCGCGAACCGACTGAAAGGCGGCCTGTGCCAGTTCGGGCAGTACACGATTTCCGAAGCCTCCCGGCGTGGTGATCCCCTGGCAGGACAGACCTGCTCCCTTCAGGATTCGAAGGGCGTAGGACAGGTATCCGGCAAGCTGGTCGACGGATTTCCCATCGGTCCATCGCCAGTTCTCCATGTACCGGTCGGTTCGCTCGGGGAAGGGACGGCCCGTCGTCGGGTCGATCACCCAGGTGTGGCTGACCATCTCCGGGTGGATCTCGAAGTTCGGCGTCATCAACGTACGTACCAGTTCCAGGCTGCTATTCAGCTCCCTCCGCGACCAGCCAGGCAGCTCGCGATCGATCCAACCGACGCAGGCCGGATAGGGAACGATGCTGTATTTCCCCTTCACGCCATGCTCGCCGCACCACTCGCCGAACCGTCGGACGAAGGCGTCGGGGATCTCTCGCGGAAGCGACTTCCAGTCCTGGAGATACCGGGAAGGAAAGACCTCGGCGAACTGGGGAATGGCGAAGTGAGCGAGGTTCACCAGGCACGTTGAGTCGTCGATGATAAGGGCCAGGGGCACACGGCTGCGAGGATTGAGCACCTCGACCCCGACCGGCCGCCCTGGCGGCCGTGCGCCCGATACCTGGGCAAGTGCCGTCCCGGGGAGTGTGCCTCCGAGCCCCGCTCCGAGCGAGACAGCCCCGGCCTTCAGGAAATCACGACGTGTCGCCTGGATCATCGATCGGCCCTGCTCGGGAGAAGGGTGTGCCCTGCGGCGAGTCGCCCGGAGGAGTTCCTCCGAGACAGGAGGCTCGCGACGCGGATTGATGCTTACCCTACACTTCCCCGATCCGACGCTCAATGGTTTCCCCGGAATGCCAAGCCGTGTGCTCCGTCCGCACTTGACGGCCTGGACGACCCCTGTAAGGTTGATCGAGGGAGCCGGCAACGTTTGGGACTGCGGAGGCGGGATGAGCACAGATCATGCGACTCTCTGGGTGATGGCGGTGATTGGGCTGGCGACCGTGATCCGATCGGCACTCGGGTTCGGAGAAGCGCTCGTTGCCGTTACGCTGCTCGCCCTGATCATTCCGGTGGAGGTCGCGGCACCGTTGGCGGTACTCGTCTCCGTGACGGTCGCGGCCCTGGTCCTCATCAGCGACTGGAGAGACGTGCATCCCGGCGGCGCAGGGCGGCTGATCCTCGCGACGGTACCCGGCATCCCGGTCGGCCTGATGATGCTGACGATGGCCTCTGAGTCCATCGTCAAAGCAATTCTCGCCGCCGTCATCATCCCATTCGCGACGTACCGACTGTTTGGGCGGAGCCGCTTCGAACTGCACGACGATCGCCTCGCCTGGCTATTTGGATTTGGGGCAGGCGTAATGGGCGGCGCCTACGGGATGAACGGGCCGCCACTGGTCGTTTACGCGGCTCTCCGCCGCTGGCCTCCCGCGCGATTCCGGGCGACCTTGCAGGGCTACTTCCTGCCTGCCAGTCTGGTCGGAATGGTCGGCTACTGGGCGGCTGGACTCTGGGTCCCGGAGGTCACGCGATATTATCTTTGGAACCTGCCAGTCATTGCCGCAGCAACCGCGCTGGGCCGGAACATCGGTCGGCGGATGGGCGGTGGGCGGTTCCTGGCCTACGTCCACATCGGCCTCGCAGCCATCGGCGGACTCTTACTGTTCCAGGCGCTTCGGGGCTTCGGTCAATCCTTATAGCCATCGACTCGTTGCCCCTCATGGGCTTCGGCGAGTCCTTCGCCTTTTTCGTCCGTGGCGTCCGGTCGCTGGTTCATCCATCGGCCTCAAGATCCGTGGCCGATCGGAAAAGAACCTCCGATCGATCGCGAGCGCTCCGCCAGAGCGCGGCGGAAAGCTGATATGTCATCCGGGCAAAGCGAGGATTGGGATAAGTATCGGCCGTAAGCTCGTCGCGGGCGACCTCGCGAGCCCATCGTGTTGCAGTGGTCAGGACGTGCTCGTACGAGTTGGCCGATGGGTCGCAGGGCTGTTCGAGTCCGTCGATACGGAACGACTTCTGGCCCTCCAGAAAACTGACCTCGATCTCGAAGGGCCGGCCGTCTCCGATCCCTCGGATCACCCGGCGCTTCGCCCACTCGGCCCCTCGCTTGAAGTCGGTCAGCCCCTCGATCTTCACATCGTCGATCATCGCCTTGTACACGCATCGACCGTCAACGACGTCGGGATAGTCTCTGGGATTCGGCGGAAGGTAAGGCTCGGAGCGTGCCATCAGGCGGATGCCGCCGGCCATTGCCAATGCCAGGCTTCCCTTCACCGCCGCCAGGACATGTAGCACGAACGCCAGACAATGTACCGATTCCTGATACTGGATCGGCACCATCCGCTTGTAGTTTCGCGGGTTGGCAGGGTCCTCGCGGTCTTTTGATCGCTGCACGAAAAACCTGGTGATTCGAAGGTTACGAAATCCAGCGAGATACTCAACGACCCTGGCCGTTAGGGGGTCATACAGCTCGGGGAAGTCGTAGAAGACCGTTGCCCGTGACCGGTCGACGGCCTCGACGATTTGCCGACATTCCTCAGGATGCCCAGGGAGGGCCATCGGCTTCTCGACCAGAATCACGAGCGGCTCGTCACGCTCCAACAGAAGGTCAAGTCGTCGGTGCTCAGGGTGGAGGGCCAGATGAAAGAACTCGGCATGGAGCCCGTAGAAATCCTTCTCAGCCGTGACCAGGACGAAGCGGCTCGGGTCGAGATCGACCGGGATCGGTCCGGGGTCGTGGACGTAGACCCTTAGACCTTGGGCGAGGGCCACGTCGAGGAACTTCCGTCCGATGTAGCCCCACGCTCCGGCGATCGCGATCGAACGGGGCAGGTCGGCGAGCGGTGGCGTCATCAGCTCGTCTCTCCCATCGCGGCAAGCAGTGCCGGTGCGATCGCCCCATCATCAACAAATCCAGCGCCGTCGGCGGAGTCGCAGATCAGAATCGGGGCGTGCTCGGCGAGGTCGGGATGTTGAGACCGGTAGATCGAGCCGACGCGGTCAATAACATGATCGACGGCCTCGGGTGCGACCATCGCCGCACAGCAGCCGCGGAAGCCCGCCCCGCTGAAGCGGGCGCCGTGGACGCCCTCGGTCGTGACGAGGGCGTGATACAGGTCGATCAGCGGCGGACTGCCACACTCGTAGCTACGGATCGAACTGGCACCCGACTCTGTCATCAAGGAGCCGAAGCGAACCAGATCACCCGTCTTCCAGGCTTCCACCCCTTCGCGAACTCGACCGACTTCCGAGAAGAAGTGTGCGGCGCGCCGGGCCGGAGCATCTCGGAGTCGGTGTCGGTAGGCGTCGTACTCGTCCTCGCCGACATCGCCGAGGACCGGCTCCTGGCACGGCCGCCCGACGGCCTCCAGCAGAATGCGGGCCGCCTCGGTGCACTCGTAGACGCGGCGGTTGTACTCGGTCCCAATCAGCGACCGCCGAAGACCGGAGAAGGCCAGAACGATCCGAAACGGCGGCGAACCGGGCGCCGCGGGGATTTGCTCGTGATCGGCCGTCCGGCAATTGATCCGCGTGAGATGGCCCCGTCGCGAGAGGAGGATCGCCGCCGGATCGAGGATGCCGTTGCGCAGGCCGAGGTAGTCGTTTTCGATCTGACGATCGAGTTCGATGTTTTCCTCAGCGTCCAGGTGCAGGCCGTTGATCTCCTCGAACGCCAGCAGGAACGCCACACCGACGGCCGCCGACGAGCTAAGGCCGCCGCCATGAAGCCGGCCCGCGGTCACACCGACCAGTCCGCGAGTCAGCCGATGCCGGCGCAGGAGTGCCAGCGCGGCCCCGCGCGGAAAGTTGCCCCAGTCGTCCGCCTGGCACGCCGAGACCTCGCCAAGATTGAAACGGACCAGGCCCGGGAATTCCATGCTGCTGACGACCACCTCACTTGAGCCCGAAGGGGCATAGGCCAGGTGGACTCCGCGGTCGATCGCCATCGCTGTGGCAGGCCCGAACTGGTGATCCACGTGCGCCCCGAGCGGACAGACGCGGTACGGCGAACGGACGAATCGCACCTCATCACGAGCCGCGCCCTGGCGAGCAACGACCTCGCGGCGCAAGCGATCGAGGAGACTGGACAGATCACCCATCGTTCATTCCCCGATCCGATTCGACCGCTGCAGGGGTCAAGTTCGGCGCCAGAAGATGGACCGCCAGCACCGCGACAACATAAACCACGCCTGCGACGACGAACATAATCAAGTAACTGCCCGTGACCTCGCGAATCCGCCCGGAGGCCGCCTGCGTCAGTATGCCACCGATGGCGCCAGCGGTCCCGGCTATTCCGATGACCGAGCCGATCGCCTGCCTTGGAAACATGTCTGAGGCCATCGTATAGATATTCGCAGAGAATCCCTGGTGCGCCGCCGCTGCCAGCCCAATCAGGCCGACCGCTGCCCACAGGCTCGAGACCATCGGCGCCATTGAGACCGGGATCACGCATAGGGCACAGGCGAACATCGCCACCTTCCTCGCGGCGTTGACTGTCCAGTCGCGCGCGATCAGGTGCGATGACAGCCACCCCCCGGCGACTGAGCCGACATCGGCCATCAAGTAGATGATCACCAGAGGCAGACCAATCTGCTTGAGGTCAGCCCCGAACCGATCCGCAAGAAACTTCCCCGACCAGAAGAGGTAGAACCACCAGACTGGGTCCGTCAGGAACTTACCGGCGGCGACGGCCCAGGTCTGCCGGTACCCAAGGAGCGTTCCCCATCCGATCGCGCCGACCGGATCGGGCGGGTCCTGGCGAATCCAGGCACGCTCGGCCACGGAGACCCTTGCGGACCTCTCGGGAGGATCGTAAAGCGGCAGCCAGAGCGCAACCCAGACCAATCCGAGCAATCCAGTAACGGCAAAGGCAGCCTGCCAACCCGCCCAGAGGGCGAGCGGCGGTACGACCAAGGGCGCGACGACAGCACCAACGTTCGAACCAGCATTGAAGATTCCAGTGGCCATCGCCCGCTCGCGGCGAGGGAACCATTCGGCGGTCGTCTTGAGTGCGGCTGGGAAATTTCCCGCTTCACCCAGCCCAAGAAAAAACCGCGCGACACCAAAACCCAGTGCCGATCCCGCCAGTGCATGCCCTGCCGCTGCAAGCGACCAGGCCAGGAGTGAGACCGCGTATCCCACCTTTGCCCCCACGCGGTCGATGAACCGCCCTGCCGCGACAAAGCCGATGGCATAGGCAAACGCAAACGCAGCGTTGATGTCGCCGTACTGCGCATCAGTCCAACCGATCGACCTCTCCAGTTCGGGCGCCAGTACACCAAGGACACCTCGATCAACATAGTTGATCGTCGTCGCGAGGAATAGCAGAGCACAGATCACCCAACGATAGGAGCCGACGGCCCTCGCCTCCGCGTCTGCATTCCGCTCGCCAGGCTCGGCAATCGCGCTCAGCCTCTTCATGAAATCAGTCGCCAAGGTGTCTGGTGAAGAACTTGAACCGACAAGTCAATCCAATCGGGTGGCACCAAACGGAAGCTCATCGGCCGCGGTTCGGCAATGACCTCAAGCCCGACCACCGTTGAGTCTGTGTCCGTCGATGATAACGGCTCCCGTGGGCTCGCGTGAGTCACGCCGCCCAGCATCTTCCCTGAGTTCGGGATGATCCCTCTCCCATCGGGTGAAGCGATCAAGTACACGGCGCCCCCAGTCGCCGTACCAGGAGTAACCATTTCGACGTTCGGCCTCGATCTCGGCCAGGTCATACTTCTTCACACCGTCCCGGCCGCAGAAGAACGGCCGGTTGGTTTCGATCTCGTAAAATCGTGCCCAGAGCGGAGGAGCGGCTGGGTCACGGACGATTTTCTTGTCGCCGTCGACGACAACCTGCCGGATGCCGGTGAGTCGGGACCGCTCATACCATCGTACGCCGGCGCGTATCGCGCGAACGACCTCTGGGCTCGGGTCGTCGAGGCTCATGAGAAGGAGAAGAATCCCCGCACTCTCACCGCCGCTGATTGAGGGCAGTTCGAAGCTCCGGGCGCCCTTCGGCTCGAAAGTCATCGGATCGTGCTGGGCGCACCAGGCAGTCAGAGCGCCGTCGACCCGAACCTGGCACTTGAGGATGCAGCCGATTCCACCGGCAAACGCGTGTTTCGCTGCGTCGCGACGACCCTGATCGACAAATGCAAATCTGTCGGATCTTGCCACATCGCGGACCAACTCCAGAAGGTTGATTGTTGTGTTGTCGTTGAATGTGATGTAGCGAGGATATCCCTTGCCAGGAGGGTCCGATTGCGGCCAACCACCGCAGGGATACTGAGCCGAGAGGACGTGGTCGAGAGCCTTGATAAAAGCCTCGCGGTATCGCTCACGGCCGGTAGCGACGAAGGCTCGCGCCAGAAACCGCATTTCGCCCACGGTGGCACCGTTGTCAAAGGTGCCACGAAGCCTGGAGCGATCGCCTCGATTGGGCTCGCTCGACGTATCAAAATTCTTGGGCCAATCCCCCCGGTCGGTCTGGTGCGAGAAGAGGTTCTCAGCGAGCCGCGACGCCTCATCGCTACGATACCAGGAGTCTGGCCGATCGGCGTAGGACGGCCACGGAAATCCAGCCGCCGACGCCCCGCCGGCACCTGCACCGATCAGGGCGAGCGCCGCGAGCAAGGAGCGGATCGTCTGCATCATGATAGGGCCCTGCTCGGCTCGTGGATCATCGGGGAACAACACGAGCCTGGTTATTGTGTGCGAACTGAACTCATGATAGGGACCGACTTCAGCCGGCGATCCGTGGAATACCTCTTGCCAGGCTCGACTCCGAAGCTGGAGTTCCTTCCGGCAAAATGCGTTGAACGACTCGGCCAGCGGATACCAGAGGGCACCATCGACCTCATCTCTCCGAACTCAGAGACTATCGGAGCTGACAACCTCGCCGCCAGCTTTTGTCGCAATCGCCCACCAGGTCTGCGGACTCACCGAGTTTTTGATGAATCGGACCGAGCCGTCGAGGAACGCCGTGTTCACTCCGCCGGGGTGGCACGAGCTGGCCGCAACCAGGCTGTTGGTCTTGCTGATGTAGCTCTTGATATTGAAGAAGCACGATTTCGAGTTGGGTGTCATGACGTGCGAGTAGCCGCCCCCCTTGCCGCAGTTGTCGTCGAGCCAGTATGCACCGTTCGTGCCATCGATCACCGTGGTCGAGGCCAGGCAGTCTGCGGCGAGGATTTGTAGCGGCATCGGACCCGAGTCGGTGTCACTGGTCCGATAGATCTGATAAGGCCCAATGGAAGCGTCATTCCGGCCGCGAAGGCTCTCGCTGAAGATCACTGTGTTCGACGTCCCATCCGTAATCGACGAGAGCGAGACGATCATCCCGATGTTCGATCCCATGATGTAAGCTGGGCCGTCCAGCATCCCGCCCGTATTTCGCAGATAAGTTCCGATGTTGTTTGGATAACTATGGTAGCCGACCAGCATGTTCACGCCGTTCACATTGCGGTACTGGGTCGGGATATTGGAGTCGGACGGGCACAAAAGTGTATTGATCGTCATAACCTCGATTGTGTTATTCGAGGGATCTGCATACTTCCGGGAGTAATTCATCGCGTTGAAAGCCGCGGATTGCTCCATCTGCGCGAGTAGCCGGGGCTTCATCGAGAAGTTCATTGCGTTGTCGCCACTGGGCGGGATGGCTCCGTTGGCGTCGTGGTAGTTCTGGACCGCCAGGCCAAGCTGCTTGAGGTTGTTGACGCATTGCGCCCGACGGGCTGCCTCGCGCGCCGCCTGAACGGCCGGCAGCAGTAGCGCGATCAACACGGCGATGATCGCGATGA
>DAHZZC010000088.1 GCA_027435495.1 Planctomycetales bacterium | reverse complement strand
GGACTGTGAAGGCAGATGATGGACGCACGGATCGAATCTCGCGGATCGACACAGCCGCCGGACGGGGACGAGCCTGTGTGACCAATCACTTTATCGTATCGAATGACCCGCGGCCAAGGGTTGATTGCCCCGCGCGCGATCGGTCAGAATGGCTCACATGACGACCGAATAGCGGGCGAGCCGACGGTCTGTTGTCGAACCCGCCCGCGTCTCCGCCCTGCCAGAGGGAATCATCATGCTCTCCGGTCCGCTGATCGTCTCGATTTTGCTCACGCTCCAGAGCCCCGCAACCGACGGGGCGAAGGCCCAGGCGCCGTCGGCAAAACCCGGGGCGTCGAAGAAGGCCCAGGCCGACCGACCGAATCGACCGAGAAGGTCCGGGCCGCCAAGGGTCGAACCACCGAAGACTCCGGTCGTCCCCGCCGCCCGCATCCGCGCGCCTCGCGGATTTCGGGTCGAGATGATCTACAAGGTCCCGCGCGAGACACAGGGCTCTTGGGTCAACATGACCTTCGATCCGAAGGGGCGGCTCATCGTTTCCGACCAGTACGGCAAGCTGTACCGCGTCACTCTGCCGCCGACGTCGAAGGTCGAGGAGCCGAAGATCGAGCCCATCGACGCTCCGATCGGCGAGGCCCAGGGTCTGCTCTGGGCCTTTGACAGCCTTTATGTGGTCGTCAACCGCGGCCACAAGTATGAGAGCGGCCTCTACCGCGTCCGCGACACCGACGGCGACGATCGGCTCGACAAGGTCGAGCAGCTCCGCAAGCTCAATGGCGGCGGCGAGCACGGCCCGCACGGCATCGTCCTCGCCCCCGACGGTCTCTCGCTCTACATCGTTGCCGGCAACGCCACCGCGCTGACCGAGCTCTCCGGTTCGCTCGTTCCCCGGATCTGGGGCGAGGACAACCTGCTCCCTCGGATGGTCGACGGTAGCGGCTTCATGGCCAACGAAAAGGCCCCCGGCGGCTACATCGCCCGCGTCACGCCCGACGGCCAGACCTGGGACCTCGTCTCGATGGGTTATCGCAACCCGTTCGACATCGCCTTCAACCGCGACGGCGAACTCTTCACTTATGACTCCGACATGGAGTGGGACGTGAAGACTCCCTGGTATCGCCCCACCCGCGTGCTGCACGCCACCAGCGGATCGGAGTTCGGCTATCGCAACGGCGCCGGCAAGTGGCCCCCTTACACGATCGACAGCCTCCCGCCAGTCGTCGAGGTCGGGCCCGGCTCGCCCACCGGCATCGTCTTCGGCTACGACGCCAGGTTCCCCCAGAAATACCGAGAGGCCCTCTACATCTGCGATTGGAGCTACGGCAAGCTCTACGCCGTCCACCTCACTCCCACCGGCTCAACCTACAAGGGCGAGCTCGAGGAGTTCATCGCCGGAACCCCGCTGGCGCTGACGGACATCGTCGTCAGCCCGATCGACGGTGCGATGTACTTCGCAGTCGGCGGGCGGAACACGCAGTCGGGCCTCTATCGCGTCGTCTACGAGGGCCCCGAGTCGACCGCCCCGGCCATCCCGATCGAGAAGCACGAGACCTTCCAGGATCGCGCACTCCGAAATGAGCTGGAGCGGTTCCACGGCCGCCGAGAGCCGAAGGCCGTCGGCGCCGCCTGGCCCTACCTCGGCCATCCCGACCGCTTCGTCCGCTTCGCGGCCCGCGCGGCGATCGAGCAGCAGGATCCGGCCTCCTGGCGCGAGCGGGCACTGGCCGAGTCGTCAAGTCCGCTGGCGACCCTCAACGCCCTGCTCGCCCTGACACACGCCTCGGCGGCCGACCCCTCGCACCGGAAACCCGGCGAGTCTGCCCCTGATCCGAAGCTTCGCGACCGCATCCTCGCCGCTCTCAACCGAATCGAATGGGACCGGCTCGACCACGCCCGCCGGCTCGATCTGCTGCGCGTCTACCAGGTCGTCCTGAACCGCTTCGGCCAGCCCGACGACGCCACCGCCGCCCGGATCGTCGCCAAGCTCGACCCCCATTACCCGGCGCGCAGCAACGCTCTGAATACCGAGCTGATCCAGATCCTGGCCTACTTGCAGGCCCCCTCCGCGGCCTCGAAGACCGTCGCCCTGCTCGAGCGGGCCCCGACCCAGGAAGAGCAGATCGAACTGGCCCGCGCCCTCCGGGTCATCAAGGCCGGCTGGAACAGCCAGCTCCAGGAGCGGTATTTCTCCTGGTTCCTCAAGGCCGAGGGCTATCACGGCGGCAACAGCTTCCCGGGCTTCATGAGGACCATCCGCCGAGACGCGGAGGCCAACCTCAACCCGGCCGAACGCGAGCGCCTGACCAAGATGCTCGACGCCCACCGCGCCTCGCCGAAGACCGTCGCAGCCGCCCCCGAACGGAAGTTCGTCAAGAAGTGGACCCTCGATGAACTGGTCCCCATCGTCGAATCCGGCCTGAAGGGCCGCGACTACGACCAGGGCCGCGACCTCTTCGCCTCCGCCAAGTGCTTCGCCTGCCACCGCTTCAACAACGAGGGCGGCGGCTCCGGACCCGAACTCACCGGCGTCAGCGGACGGTTCAGCGTCCGTGACCTGATCGAGTCGATCGTCCAGCCCAGCAAGACGATTAGCGACCAGTATCAGGCCGTCGTGATCGCGACAAACAACGGCCAGATCGTCACCGGGCGAATCGTGAACCTCCACGGCAATGTTCTCACAATCTGCCCCGACATGCTCGATCCAGGCCGAATGGTCAACGTCGCGCGCGATCAGATCGATGAGATGAAGCCCTCGACGGTCTCGCAAATGCCCGAGGGCCTGCTCGATACCCTCAAGGCCAATGAGGTCCTTGACCTCGTCGCCTACCTCCTCTCACGCGGCGACCGCAACGATCCCATGTTTGGACCCAGCGAGACTCCACGGGACTCTCGCTGACCCCACCAGGGGCCACGGATGCAAGGATCTGATCTCCTCGATCAATGTCCGACCGGCCATCCGTGGCCCTTTTTCCCCCTGCAATTCCACGGTCCACGCCGCCATCCCCTCCGACCCGCACCCACCTCCCGCAATTCCCCAACCCACTCCACGAGCGAAACCTCACGTCCTATCGTCTGAATACTATACAACAATATTCGCACTCTTTGATCATCTGGCCTGTTTCCGCGGGAGGTTCCTCCTGTCGCTGGCCATTCGGCTCGGCTAGAATCGCCCGGGACGGGCTCGATGGACCCTCCCCGACGAATCGCCAGGACCCCGCCATGCCGACTGTCCGACTCCGATATCTCCTCCTCATCCCGGCGCTGATCGCCGTGAGTGCCCAGGCCGACGACGACGCGAAACCACCGAAGGGCGAGGTGTCGAAATACACCTTCGACCACAGCAAGATCTTCCCTGGGACGACCCGAGACTACTGGGTCTATGTCCCCAAACAGTACGACCCCGCGAAGCCGGCCTGCCTTTATGTCGGCCAGGACGGCCGGCAGTACAACGCGCCGGCGGTCTTCGACGAGCTGATTCACAAGAAGGAGATGCCGGTCACGATCGGCGTCTTCGTTACGCCGGGCCAGGTCAAGGCGCCGGGACCAGGCGCGATGAACCGGTTCAATCGCAGTTATGAATACGACGGTCTGGGAGACAACTACGCCCGGTTCCTTCTCGAGGAGCTACTGCCCGAGGTCGAGGCGCGGAAGACGACCGACGGGCGGCCGATCCGGATCTCGCGCGACGGGAACGACCGATGCATCGCCGGCGCCAGCAGCGGGGCGATCTGTGCGTTCACCGCGGCCTGGGAGCGGCCCGACTCGTTCCGCCGGGTCTTCAGCGCCATCGGGACCTACGTCGGCCTGCGGGGCGGCAACGTCTATCCAACGCTGATCCGCAAATTCGAGCCGAAGCCGATTCGGATCTTCCTTCAGGATGGAAGTTCGGATCTGAACATTTATGGCGGCGACTGGTGGATGGCGAACCAGGAGATGGAGCGGGCTCTGGTCTTCGCGGGTTACGAGGTCAATCACAGGTGGGGGACCGGCGGTCACAACGGCCGGGACGCCACGCAGGTCTTCCCCGAAGCGATGCGATGGCTCTGGAAGGGCTGGCCCGAGCCGGTGAAGACGGGCGCGGGATCGGAGCAGCTTCGGCAGATCCTGATTCCGGGCGAGGGCTGGGAACTCGTCGGGCAGGGATACCGGTTCACCGAGGGGCCGGCCGCCAACGCCAGGGG
>DAHZZC010000087.1 GCA_027435495.1 Planctomycetales bacterium | reverse complement strand
GGGCTCAGCTACATTCGCCAGCGGAAGGATATTCTCGCGGCGCGCAGTCTGGAGCCTTTGTTCTGGGCCTGGCTCTCCGCGACCACGCCGCCGTCGTTCGTCCGGAACATCTGGGGGACGGACGAGGTCCCCGAGTGGGGGACGCCGCCGATCCAGCCGGAACAGCTCCGGCTGATGACCTACATGGCCCTGATGGGCGGGTGCCGAGGGCTCACGTTTCTTGGCGATGCCGATTTGACCCGTCCGGCGGGGGAGTCGCTCCTGATCGAGATGGGCTTCCTGAACGCGGAGATCGACCTCTTCGAGGGGATCTTCGCCGGCACCACGCGCCGGCCCAGTTATTATGAGGTCTTCGATCCCGACCCGCCCGACAAGCCGTACATTCCGAACGTCAACCAGAAGCGGATGCCGCTGGTGAAGGAGGTCAACGGGAAGCCGGGGCTGACCGCCGCGGCGATTCCGCTGCCTGGCTCGCGCGGGTTCCTCTTGATGGTTGCCGACTTCAACGGCGAGGCCCAGTGGCAGCCGCCGCAGCTTGCCTATCACGACCTTCTCGTTTATGCCCGGCTTCCGCAGACGGCTCAGTTTCTGGAGGTCAGCCCCGGAGGAGCCCGGTTCCTGGAACCGAAGGTGGACGACGTGGACGCCCGGGGCACCCGGATCACGATCCCTGATCTCGGCGTGACGACCATGATCCTCTGCACGACCGACCTGGAGCTCTGTCGTCGGATTCAGAAGAACGTGGCGAGCATTCGTCCCCTCGCTGCGCAGTGGGCGGTTCGGCAGGCCGAGATTGAGCTGGCCCGGGCGCGAGAGGGGCTCGATCGCCTGCTGACGGGCGGGCACCAGATCCTCAGCAAGGAAGACCTCAAAACGCGAGCGGAGCGTGGGATCACCAAGCCGCCCCCCGACGCGCAGGACCTTCTGGACGCCGCGGAGGCGTTTCTCAAGAACGCGCGGGCCGCGATCGAGGAGATGGATTACACGACGGCCTGGATCGAGGCCCACCACGCCACCCGCCCGGTCCGCGCCATGATGTACGGGTACTGGAGCCAGGGGATGGCCGAGTACCGCAAGGCCGTTGAGGAGAGCATCAACGGGAAGGAGATCAAGTATCCGGACGACGCCCTTCGTCCCTATCCGAAGCCGCCGATTCTTCTGCTGGCCAACTCGTGTCCGCCGGCGATTTCGTTCGCGACCCTTCCCCAGCTTCACCTCTGGAAGGACTGGATCGCCGGCCTGCCCGGCTACCGGTTTGGGCCGAACCGGGTTCCCTCGGGATCGTTCGACGACCCCGAGGCCCTGACCTCGGGCGGCTGGACCGACCTCAGCCATCAGTATCCGGGCCTGGAGACGAAGGATCGACTGAGACTTCGTCCGCGCGAGCCCGCCCCCCGCGAGAAGCGAAGCAAGGACCTCAAAAACGGCGCGAAGCGTTTTCGGAAGAACGAGATTCGGTACGCCGACGAGGAGGTGGCTGAAGGATACCTGGTTCTCCGGATGACCGTGAAGGCCGTCGACAAGGAGACGCTTGACCAGAAAGACCCCTACCTCGACGAGCCGGCCTCGGCCGTGCTATCTCCGCCGGTGAAGGTCGGGGCGAACAACCTGGTTCGGATCTCGGTGCTGGTCCGGCAACCGTACCCGTCGCCGGGCGGTCGGGGCGGGCTGATCGTTCGCGACACGATCGGCGGCGAGGCGTTGCAGTTCCGATCCCCCGGGCCGATCCCGACCTATACGCGGGTGGTCCTGTACCGGAAGGCACCGGCGGATGGGAACGTGCGCGTGCTCCTTGGTTTCGCCGGATTTGGTGAGGCCGACTTTGATGACTTCCGGGTGGAGGTGATCGAGGACGAGGGGGTGGAGACCGGCCCGGTCGATTCTGGTCTCGTCGAGGGTGGTCGTCCTCGGAATTCCGGTCCTCGACCGCCCGACCCGCGCGAGCCCGCGGCTTCCGCCGCCCGGCCCACCTCGCGTCGCGAACGGTAAGGTCGGATCGTCCCGAAAAGGGAAGCCGGACGGGACGACCGGGCGGTGGAGGGCGGGACCTTGCAGCGTCGGCTGGGATTGCTCCAGGCGGTCAGCCTGAACATGTCGATGATGGTTGGGATCGGCCCGTTCATCACCATCCCGACGCTGCTCGGGACGATGAACGGGCCACACGCCATGCTCGGCTGGATTCTCGGCGGACTGGTGGCGCTTGGCGATGGGATGGTCTGGAGCGAACTGGCCGCCACCTTCCCCGGCTCGGGCGGGACCTACCACTTCTATGATGCCGTCTACGGCGAGACGCGCATCGGTCGGCTCTGGAAATTCCTGTTTGTCTGGCAGTTCCTCTTCAGCGGACCGCTTGAGGTCGCGACGGGGGCCCTCGGCGTCGCGCAGTACCTGGGCTACTTCCTTCCCGGGCTTGATCAAACGGCCTGGAACTGGTCCACCCTCGTGCCGGGCCTGCCGGGCTCGGTGAGGTTCGGCCAGCTCGCCGCGATTGGGGTCCTGGCGTTTGTGACCTTCCTCGCCTATCGCCGGATCTCGGCCGCCGGGCGGTTGATGGTCGTTCTCTGGGCCGGGATGCTGCTGACGGTCGCCTGGGTGATCGCGGTCGGCCTCCTGCATTTCGACCCCGCCCGCGCCTTCGACTTCCCCGAGCACGCCCGACGGATCGACGGCCGATGGGCGATCGGCCTCGGCATGGCGACGGG
>DAHZZC010000086.1 GCA_027435495.1 Planctomycetales bacterium | reverse complement strand
CCCGGGAGAGGTCGAGCTGCTCGGGACCGATCAGCAGGAGCGTCGCCGGCGCGATCCGGCGGGCGATCTTGATGATCAACTCCTTGTCCATCCGGTAGTCGTCCATGCCCCCGAAGAACCCGACGATCGGCCGCTTCAGGTCGCGGATCGCCGCCGGGGCCGGCGGGCGTTCGCCCTCCAGCGGGCGTGCGGTCGTGTAGGCCTGGTAGTCGACCCCGTGTCCGAGAAACCGGGCGTCCTCGGTCAGGCCCTGCTCCTGATCGAGCAGGGCCTGGCTGATGTAGGCCGCGTGGTCGCAGAGCTTCAGGAGGCGAAGCTCCAGGCCGCGGATAACCTGCGAGTCGGAGTCGGGGAGCGTCGAGAAGTCGTCGCAGCGGTCGAAGACGACCTTCGTCCAGGAGAGGCGTTCGGCGGCCGGGGTCATCGTCGGCATCGAGACGCAGAGGGAGGGCCGCCGCATCCCCAGCCATCGCCGGACCATCCGCACCTGTGCCGCGAGCAGCCAGCCGTTAAACTCGATCATCCGGGGCGTGTACGAGGGGACGAACAGCGGCGAATAGATCCACATCCCCGTCGCCGGGTCGCGGCGCAGGCCCTTGACCAGGCTCTTGACCTTCCGCTGATACCGCCGCCAGGCAATCTCGGTCCGGCCGGGGACCGGCATCCGCATCCCGATGCTGTTGATCCAGACCGTCGGCACGCGGCGGGCAATCCGGGTCGCCATCCGGACCGACGCGTGCCCCCGGTTGTGATACCACCAGTCGACGTTACCAAACCAGACAACCCCGTCGCATCGGGAGGGGTCGGCGGAAGTGCCCGAACGGGTCGAGCCAGGGGTCGTCGCTTCCGGGCTACCGGCGATCAGATGAGACATCGACATACTCTCGGTGGCCATCTCGACGGGGATCTCGGAAAGGCGGGCGGGGCATGGGTCGCGGGCGGGAGCCGACGCACCCTGATCCGTGTGGGTCCGTGATCCCCAGTTCCTCTCGACGTGCTTAATCTACCATCTGGCGGCGACAAGGAACAAGAGAAGTGGCGTCGCGGCAACGCCAGGGACCGCTGGCCCGCGCGATCGCCACGAAGGATGGACTAAACTTCCCGATACCCTATAGAATTTCCATGCTCGCGCCCGCCGCTCTCCGAGGGTGACAATGGGGGCGATCGTCCCGTCGCCGGCCAGAGCCATCCCGGATCCGGTCCCTGCAATACGCAACGGGTTTTTCTCCCGAGGACATCAGATGATTATCTCCCAGACCCCCTATCGGGTGAGCTTCGCGGGCGGCGGAACCGACCTGCCCGCCTTCTACCGGAAGGAGCCGGGGGCCGTTCTGAGCGTCGCGATCAATCACCACATGTATGTGACGATCCACGATCGCTTCGAGCCCACCATCCGCGTCAGCTACTCGAAGACCGAGACCGCGGCCAGTCTGGACGAGGTGCAGCACGACCTGGTTCGCGAGGCCATGCGCCTGGTGGAGATCGACGACCCGCTCGAGATCACCACGATCGGCGACGTCCCGGCCGGGACCGGGATGGGATCCAGCAGCAGCCTGACGGTCGGACTGCTCAACGCCCTGCACGCCTACCGCAACCGGGTTGTTGGATCCCCTACCCTGGCCGAGCAGGCCTGCCGGATTGAGATCGATATCCTGAAGAAACCGATCGGCCGCCAGGACCAGTACGCCGCGGCCTTCGGCGGGATCAACTACATCCGCTTCAATCCCGACGACACCGTGGATGTCGAGCCCGTTCCCTGCCGGGCCGAGACCCTGGGCGAGCTGGAGAAGCGGGTCCTGCTGTTCTTCACCGGCCAGACCCGCGACGCCAACGAGATCCTCGGGCGCCAGACCAGCGGTACGGGTGACCGGATGGAGGTCCTCCGCCAGATGCGCGACCTGGCTGGCCAGATGCGACTGGCTCTGACCGGCGACGGCGACCTCGACCGCTTCGCCGAACTGATGGAGGAGGGCTGGCAGCTCAAGCGATCGCTCGGGTTTGGAATCAGCAACAACCGGATCGACGAGATGTACGAAACAGCAAGAAAGGCCGGCGCCGTCGGCGGCAAGCTCCTGGGTGCGGGCGGCGGCGGCTTCCTGCTGCTGATGGCGCCGCCCTGGCGGCACCGGGCGATCCGCGAGGCCCTGAGCCGTCCCCGCGAGATCCCGTTCCAGATCGTCCGCCACGGCAGCCGGATCATTTTCATCCAGAACTAATCGACCCGGCCGATCCGGTCGGTTGACGGAAGAGAAGCCAAAGCATGTCGAGCCCCAAGCGACGTTCCAATGCACTGCTGCTGGCCGGGGGTCTGGGAACCCGCCTGCGCCCTCTGACCGAGACGATTCCCAAGTGCCTCGTGCCGATCGCCGGCCGGCCCTTGCTCGATCTCTGGATCAACCGCCTGGTCGAGGCGGGCATCGGCGAGACCCGGGTCAACACCCATGCCCTGGCCGAGCAGGTTCGCGTGTACATCGGGCAGGTCCGTGCCGAGGGCCGGCACAACCTGGTCGAGTCGCACGAGCCGGAGCTTCTGGGCTCGGCAGGAACGGTCACCGCCAACGCCGATCTGGCCGATGACGTGGACGAGGTCGTGATTGTCTACGCCGACAACTTCAGCGACATCGACCTGCGACCGCTTCTGGAATTCCACCGGTCGCATGACGACCCCTTCACGATGGTCCTGTTCCGGGCCCCCAATCCCCGGGCCTGCGGGATTGCCGAGCTGGACCGCCGAGGACGGATTGTTTCCTTCATCGAGAAGCCCGAGAATCCCGCGAGCGACCTGGCCAACGCGGGGCTTTACGTCGTCGATGCCGACGCCTACCGCGAGATTGCGGCGATCCGGGGGTTTGACCTCGGGCATGAGGTCCTGCCGAGATTCGTCGGCAGGATGCGGGGATGGCTCTGGGGCGGCTATCACCTCGACGTCGGGACGCACGAGGCGCTCGAACGGGCGCGTCGCGACGCGACCGAACTGTTCCCGGCGCGTTCCGAGGCCGGGACGAAGGCCCCCCGCCCCGCGGTCTTCCTCGATCGCGACGGGACGCTGATCGAGCACGTGCATTACCTCGATGATCCGGATCACGTTCGTCTGGCCCCCGACGCGACCGCGATGATCCGCCGGCTCCGCCACGCCGGCTTCGCCTCGGTGATCGTGACCAACCAGTCGGCGATCGGCCGGGGCTTCCTGACCGAGGCCCGGCTGCACGAGATTCACGTCGAGATGAACCGGCAACTGGCCGAGGGAGGCGCAACGCTCGATGGCCTCTACTTCTGCCCCGAGGCCCCCGCGACCGACGACCGGACCGTGATCGAGAGCCCGCGCCGCAAGCCAGGCCCGGGCATGCTCCTCCAGGCGGCGGAGGAACTGGACCTCGACCTGTCGTCGTCCTGGATGGTCGGCGACATGATCAGCGACGTCCTGGCCGGGCTCAACGCCGGCTGCCGGAGCATTCTACTCACGACGTCCGAGCCCGCCGGGACCGTCCTGGATGCCGGGCCCGCGGGCACCTATCTCACCGCCCCGGACCTCGCGACCGCCGCCGAGATCATCCTGGCCGGACGCGGCGTCGATCGCTGATCCGGCCGGACCGGCCGACGATCAATGATCGATCCGGATCGCGATCTGGTGATAGTAAGGTTTGGTATATCCCAGGAGAGTGTACCCGTGCCGGTAGGACGCCACGTAGTCGTTCAGGGCCCGGAATTCGTGGTTGATCGACGCGAATTCGTCGAAAAGAATCACGGTCCCCGGCCGGATCAGGTGATCGATCGAGCAGAGGACGTAGAGGGTGGACGTGTAGAGGTCGGCGTCCATGTGGATAACGAGCGGGGCCGTCGGCCGATAACCCTCGAGAAACCCCGGCAGGGAGTCCTGGAAATAACCCTTGACGAAGGAGACCCGGCGGTCGGGAATGGCCGGAGCCACACCGCCGACATCGAACTCCTTCATCTCGATCGTATTTAGACCGAGCAGGCTGGTAACCCACGGCTCGGAGACGCCCTCGAAGCTGTCGAAGCCGATGAACCGTGATCCCTCGTCGCGGTTCAGGTTCGACCAGTACCGGATCGACTCGCCGCGGAAGACCCCAAACTCCAGGTAATCGATCGGCCCGCCGCCGAGGATCGACCCGTTGATGAAATCGTAGAGAGCCGTCCGCGAATGGAAGCTGTGCTCGCTGGGGTACGTCTTGAGCCAGTCACCAAAACGGCCGTAGCCCGCCATCAGCTCCGCCGGTCTGCGGAACGGCCCCACCCCCATGCGAACGACCCTGTCCCGAACAGACATCCGCACCTTAGCAAGATCGAGTAGCATCAATTCGAACTCCATTGATGCCAATAGAGAGACCACACGACGCATATATGTAGGCTAGGCTACATACAGCATCCTTTCAAGCATGTATCGATCGTACAACATTTTGGCGAAAATGTTGTACGGACCGAACAGGGCGATGCCGTGGGCCGACTCAGGCCATGGCAGCCGTGATCTCGGAGAGTGCGCGGAGGAAGGCGTCGATGTCGTCCGGCGTATTGAACGGCCCCGGGCTAAGGCGGATGGTCCCGTCGGGGTAGGTGCCGAGCCGCCGGTGGATGTAGGGGGCACAGTGGAGGCCAGGGCGGATGGCGATGTCGAAGCTGGTATCGAGGATGGCGCCCAGGTCCTGAGGCGTCAGCGGATCGGGAACGACCAGCGAAAGGGCACCGACGTGGGTGTCTGGGTCCCATCGGCCGAGGACCCGCCAGCCGTCGGAGTCCTCGGCCCAGTCGACCACCCGACGGAGCAGGTCGACCTCGTGAGATCGGAGCTCGTCGGGGCCGCGCGACTCGACCCAGGCGATTCCCGCGGCCAGCCCGGCAACGCCCAGGACGTTCGGCGTGCCTCCCTCCAGCGCGTAGGGTAGCCCCGAAGGCTGGGTGGGGCTCGACGAGTCGCCGCCGGTGCCCCCCTCACGCCAGGGACGAATCCGCCCGTCGGTCCGAGGACCCACATACAGAGCACCGATGCCGGTCGGACCGTAGAGCGCCTTGTGCCCAGGAAAGGCCAGCAGGTCGACAGGAAGCGAGCGGAGGTCGATCGGGATGACACCCACGGTTTGCGCCGCATCCACCAGGAAGAACGCCCCAGCCTCGCGGACCATCGCCGCGATCGGCTCGATCGGTTGGACTGTCCCCAGCACGTTCGACGCGTG
>DAHZZC010000085.1 GCA_027435495.1 Planctomycetales bacterium | reverse complement strand
GAGCGCCTCGACCACCGAGTTGCCGCCGACGAGAATCAACCCGTTGCCTCCGCCGTGCAGGGCGGAGCCGTCGATCGTCAAAAGCAAGCCCGTGAGGTTGTTGTAGCCGACGGCGGAGGTCCCGTCGACAATCGCCGGGTCGGTCAGAGCCGGCAGAGGGACCACACCCGCCGACCCGCTCCCAACCCGGATCGTATGATCGGCCGCGGTGATCGTCACCCCGCTGAACACAATCTGATCGGGCGACGCGGCCGTTCCGGAGTGGAGCGCATCGGCCCGCTCGATCACGTAGCGAAGATCGCCCGCGTTCCCCGAGCCCACCCCATTATCGGCCAGGCTGTTGACAATGAAGGTCGTCGGTAACCGACGATCCTCCAGCACCTCCAACCGCTCCCACCGTCGACGCGCCCGTCGACCGAGGTCCGAGCCGCCCATCGATGTCTTCCCCATGCGGATTCCCCTCGATACGACCAGGCAGTCCGGACGACCCGACCGCGTCATCCGACGTCACCCATCTGACAGGTGAATCCTACAATCCTGGCACTCTGCGGGAAACAGGTTGCATAGGAAAAATATAGCAAATCGATCAACAAGGCGATACCGCCCGAAAGGATGAAAGGATCGGGGGGAGGGAGTTCATCCGACCGGGCGGATGGCCGACTGGATGGCGAGGGCGAGCTCCTCGGTGCGCTGGCTGCCGATGACGAAGGTGGAGCCGTCGACCAGCTCGATCCGGACGCCCCGGCCGCCGCGGGCGATCAGAACGCGCTCACCGTCTCGGCCGGCGCGGACGCCCCAGAAACCGTAATCGGCGATCGGGCGGAACGAGGTTGGCTCGACCCGCTTGATTCCGGCGGCCGGGATTTCTCGGCGATAGATGGGAATCCAGCCGAACCAGACGCGCACCTCGGTCGGGGTAACCTCGGTCGTCATCCGAAGGACGACCACCGCGAGCGAGAGCAGGAGCAACATTCCGATCGCAACGCCCGCGATCAGCTCGCGCGACCAGGCGTTTCGATGGAGAAATCCCATCGCGGTGAGCGTCTCGACGGCCGCGATGATCGCGTAGACACGCCAGTCGAAGTACTGCTCCTCGTGGAAGAGGGCCGTCGCGGGGGGCAGAGCGGCGACCGTCGAGACGCTCATGGCCCACCCTCTCGAATGGCGGGAGGGACGAGCCAGGGCTCCAGCACGCGCGTCAGAGCCCGGTGCCCGAGGTCGGCCACGCGGTCGGCGGCAACCTGCCAGAGGTGTGGATTCATCACCTCCAGCGCGACATACCCATCATATCCGGTGCGCGCCAGCCGCTCGAGGATCGCCGGGAGCGGGTAATCGCCGTCGCCCGGCAGGACACGGTCGGCGTCCTCGGCCAGCTCGCGCGGGGTTCCCGAGACATCCGAGAGTTGCACCCAGGCGATCAGCTCGCCGGGGAGGCCATCAAGGTCTTCCAGCTTGCTCGGACCGTTTTGAAAGTGGAAAACATCCAGGCAGACGCCCGCGTTCTCGCTGCCGCACTGCGCCACCATCGCGGCGGCCGTCTCCAGTGATGAGCAGATTGGCGAGGACTTTTGAAACTCCAGCGCGATCCGGACGCCGAACGGCCGGGCCAGTTCGGCGGCCTCCCCCAGTGACGCCGCAGCCCGGCCAAGATCCTCGGCGACCACTGTACGTTTGATCTGAACCGACGAGTCGGCCGCGACGATCAGCGTGCCGACGCCGAGCGTCTGGAGCAACTCCAGCCGCCGACGGTACTGGTCCCAGAAGGCCGTCCGATGCTCGCCGAGGGTGAGTAGCAGGCCCGCCTGCCCCGACGCCGCGACCGGTCGGATCCCCTGCCCCTCGAAAAGCGCGACGACATCCGCCCCCGGATCTTCCTGGAGGTACGCTTCGAGCTTCGCCAGCGAGAGTTCGACCGCATCCCACCCGCCGCCACGGTACGAGGACGGGTCGTCGGCGAACGGGTTGTTCAGGGTCGTTACCTGGCTGATGCACGTCTTCATGGGTTTTCGGTAGGTCGGGCTTTCCAGCCTGACCGCTCCAGCGGACGGGATCGGGTGGTCGAAAGCCGGACCTGCGCCTCCCATCGAAACTCGTTGGTCCCTCGGGTCAGGCTCGAAAGCCTGACCTACTTCAGACCGACCTCCATGCCCCAGTATCACGCCTCCGGGATCGACCCGCCCTGCAACAGATCGTCGAGCGCCCGGGCCGCGCCCTCGCCAGGGACGCGCCACTGTCGGCAGGTGTCGCGGTCGCGGAACGTGACCGTCCCGTCGGTGAGGGTCTGGCTGTCGACCGTGATGCAAAACGGCGTCCCGGCCTCGTCCTGTCGGCGATACCGGCGGCCGATCGCGCCCTTCTCGTCATAAAAGACGTTGAACCGGCGCTTCATCTCGCGATAGATCGCCTCGGCCTTCTCGGGCATGCCGTCGCGTTTCACCAGCGGGAAGACGGCCGCCTTCACCGGAGCGATCCTCGGGTGAAACTTCAGCACAGTTCGTGCCTCGCCGCCCACTTCGTCCTCGGTGTACGCCTCGCAGAGGAACGCCAGCGTGGCGCGGTCGGCGCCGGCCGAGGGCTCGATCACGTGCGGGACGAATCGCTCCTTCTTCTCCTCGTCAAAGTAGCTTAAATCCTTGCCGCTGAACTTGATGTGCTGATTCAGGTCGTAATCGCCCCGGTGCGCGATCCCCTCCAGCTCGCTCGTCCCAAACGGGAACGTGTACTCAATGTCGGCGGTCGCCGTTGAGTAAAACGCCAATTCCTCCGGGTCGTGGTCGCGGAGCCGGAGCTGCTCCGACTTCAGCCCGAGATCGACGTACCACTGGAACCGCGACGTCCGCCAGTAGGCGTACCACTCCGCCGCCTCATCCGGCCGGCAGAAGAACTCGATCTCCATCTGCTCGAACTCGCGCGACCGGAACGTGAAGTTGCGCGGGTTGATCTCGTTGCGGAAGCTCTTGCCGATCTGCGCGATCCCAAACGGCAGCTTCACCCGGCCCGTGTCGACGACGTTCTTGAAGTTCGCGAAGATCCCCTGCGCCGTCTCGGGCCGCAGGTACGCGACATTCGACTCGCTCTCCAGCGCCCCGACGAACGTCTTGAACATCAGGTTGAAGGCGCGGGGCTCGGTGAGGGTGCCGCGCTCGTCGGTCGCGGGACCGATCACCTTCTCGCGGTCCTCGGCCGAGATCTGAAGATACGGAATGATCGTCGGCGCCTCGGTCGGCTCGCCGAACTTCTTCGCGAGCTTGGCGGCGCGCTTCTCGACGCCCTCAAGCGCCTCCTCGGGACTGCTCCCCAGGCCGGCAAGCCACGCCTCGGTCGGCTCACCCTTGTGGTTCACCTTCGGGAAGACGTACGCGAACACATACATCTGATCGGCCCGATACCGCTCCTTGGTCGCCCGGCAGTCGACCATCGGGTCGGAGAAGCCGCCGACGTGGCCGGAGGCTTCCCAGACGCGCGGGTTCATGATGATCGAGCAATCGAGCCCGACCATGTCGTCGCGCATCCGGACGTTGTCGGCCCACCAGGCGTCCTTGATGTTCCGCTTCAGCTCGACGCCGAGCGGACCGTAGTCCCAGAAGCCGTTGATCCCGCCATAGACCTCGCTCGACGGGAAGATGAACCCCCGGCGCTTGCAGAGCGAGACCAACTTGTCCATATCTTCGAGCATGCGCGTCACCTTTCCGGGACTCTCAAACTTTCACGATTCGTAGCGGGTCGCGGCTTAGCTCGGCGACGATCGGGAAGCGGTCGATCTGTCCGGCGACGTCGATATCCTTTTCGAGGCCGATCCGGACCACGTTCCGGCCGCCTCGGCCGAGCCGAAGGTATTCGCCGAGCGATCGTCCCCGACAGGCCCGCTCGGCCGCAAGCCACTGCGACCAGACGATCCGAGCCTCGTCGTTGCCCAGCGGATCCACCTCGCCCGGCTCGGGGATCGACTCGCCGGTCAGGCCCGCCGCCAGCGCACCAGCCAGGAGCGCGTCCTCCAGGCTGATGAAACCCTCCGTCCCCGAGCCAACAATGTGGATCGAGTGCCCGTGGTCCTTCTTGAGGAACTGGACCAGCAGTTCCTCCACCGTCGCCGAGAGGTTGGCAAAGCTGGCGATGTAGACTCGATCGGCCTCCAGCGAGGCGAGGATCGCCCTCGTCCCGTTGGTCGTGGTCATCACGAGGGTCTTCCCCTCGCAGACCTCGCGCGTGTAGTCGCCCGGCGAGTTGCCGAGGTCGAAGCCCTCGATCGGCAGCCCGCCCCGCTCTCCGCCCAGGATCGCCGTGCCTTCCGGCAAGCCGACGGCGGCGGCGCGCGCCTCCTCGATCTCGGCACAGGGAATGACAGCCTCGCAGCCGATGGCGAGGGCGTGGGTCATCACCGTGGTCGCCCGGAGGACGTCCACCACCACCGCGACCCCGCCCTTCAGGCTCCCCGGCGGGATCAGACTCGGCAGCAGGTGGACAAAAACCCGGGGCCGGTTGGTCGGGCTCATCTCGGCGGAAGTCGTCACGCGGTCGTCTCCCTCTCTGAAGCACGATGATTATGGCATACGCGCCGCCATCTGGGGAGCCATCCCCGCCCACCGATCGAGGTCCGGCCCCGAACCAACCGCGCAACGCCCCGACGATCGGCCCCAAATGCTTATCTGGTCGCGAGATCGGCACACCGATCACGTTCGCCTTTGCGCCCCCCTCGATTTGCGATACCCTTCGATCCCCGCGAACCCGGGCGGTCGAGAGGATCGCGGGCCCACGCCGGGAATTTTCCCACGTCCCGATTCGTCGAGGTGCAAGGATGCACGAGCCGAGAGGGCGCTACTTGCCGATGCCCGGCCCCAGACGGTTTATCGGAGACCTGGTGCATTTCGCGCACCGCATCCCATCGGCGCCGGTGAGCCGGACGATGGACCTCTCGGCGCTGGTCGGGCCGAGAACGAGGCACCCCTCGCGGCCCTCGTGGGCCACGCTCTTCATGAGGGCGTATGCCCTGGTGGGCGCGGCGAATCCGCCCTTGAGGCGGTCGTACCTGGCCTTCCCCTGGCCGAGGCTCTACGAACATCCCTGGATGAACTGCGCGCTGGCGATCGAGCGGACCTATCAGGGCGAGGAGGGGGTTTTTGTCGGGCTCTTCCGGGCGCCCGAGCAGCAAACGATCGCCGAGATCCAGCACTGGGTCGAGTGGTACAAGAACGAGACGCTGGAGAAGGTCGGCTTCTTCCGGATGGCGCTTCGATTTGGATACGTCCCCCGGCCGATCCGTCGGGCGCTCTGGTGGGCGACGCTGAACGTCTCGGGGCAGAAGCGGTGCAAGCGGTTCGGGACGTTCGGACTATCCAGCTACGGCTCGCTGGGTGCCGAGCAGGTGCATCCGATCTCGCCACTGACGACCACGCTCACCTACGGGCCGATCGACCCGGCCTCGCACAAGGTGGTGGTCAAGCTGATCTACGACCACCGGGTCCTCGACGGCGCCTACGTGGCGCGCCGACTCCGAGAGATCGAGGAGACGCTCAACGGCGCGGTTCTCGACGAGCTCAACGCCGCCGCCGGCGCTGGCGCGGTGCCGAAACCGCACGTCGGGACCGGCGCGCCAACGCCGGCGCGGGCCATCGACTCCGCGCCGGGCGTCTGACGACGGACGAATCGTCGAACATCGATCAGAGAACGGCCTCACCAGCCTCCGAATCGGTGGTGACGCGCACTTCCAGCCGGCTCATCACCCGCTTCAGCGCCTCTTCCTTGCGGTTGATGAACAGCACGTTGTCCATCACCATTGCCTTGGAGACGTTCGGGATGTGCAGCACCAGCCGGCCGGCGCCCAGCAGGACGTACTCGAGCACGTCCGGGATCTCCTTGTCGAACTTGAGGTTCATCGTCGGATATCGCTCCAGGTCGCTGAGCGGGCCGTGGTGGTGGAGGATCTCGTTGGGGAGGATCTCCCAGTAGTCGAGCCATCGGGTCAGCCAGATGACGAGGAACACCAGCGAGAGCGTGACGAAGACCATCACATAGAACCCGCGGTTGGCGACCGCGTAGATGTGCGAGATCATCGCGTGGATCGGCTTCATCAGGTCGAGCTCGAACCGAGAGCCGAGCCAGAGCAGGAAGAACGTGACCATCAGGATGCCGAAGATCACGGCGATGATCGAGAACCGCGGCAGATCGAGGCCCATCGTCAGGAGGTTGAAGGCGAGCATCGTGAGGAAGAGCATGCCGAGGAGGTTCTGCGGGGTCCAGAACCGGTCGAGCTTGTCCATCGTCTCGGAGTTCTCGTTCACCGCGGGGGCACCGTTGGCCTGCTTGAACTGGCGGGCGTCGACCGCCTCGGAGAGCGGACGAGAGGGGTCATGGACGCGATCGTCGATGATCTGCATCCCCATGGCGCAGATCAGCGAGACGATCGCCGTTGGATAGAGGAAAATCACCTTCGGCCACATGAAGATCCGGATGCCCTGCTCGCGATGCTTCGGCATGGGCTCGGTGGTCATGGGTGTGGAGGGCTTCGCGTCGCTGGACATAATCGGGGATTCTCCGCGCTGAGGGTCCTCGGCGAGGGTCGCGCCGACGGCGGACCTCGGTCTCGTGGCGAACGTGCTGCGAACCGCATGCCGGGGCCATCGTAACGCCGTGTGGCACCACGGTAAAGGCCCCCACCCGCGGCCGATCGGTGGCGCCGCGAGAGCCCGCCACAGAGTGTTCGCCGACGATGGCCGATCCTTGCCAAAACTTCGGCCGGAACCAACCGCCAGCGCCCTTTACCGCGCCCGGAATCCGGCCGACAATGGTCCGGTGCGAGGCAAGAGCACGGACCGCATCCATCGAGGCGACGTCATGAGCATCCCATCGAGCCGCGAGACGTCGGGGCATTTCCTCGACGAGCTGCGCGCGACCTTCGCCGCTCGGTCGGGACATCCGGCGATCGTCTACCAGGACCATGCCTGGACATTCGGCGAGGTCGAGGCGAAGGCGCAACGGTTCGCGGCCCGGATGATTCGGCTCGGTCTGTCGCCCGGCGACCGCGTCGCGATCGTGACGACCGACAAGCGGCCGAGCCTGGCGGCGCACCTGGGCATCCAGTTCGCCGGCGCGGTCACGCTGCCGCTGAACCCGCGCTCCACGCCCGACGAGCTTCGGTACTACCTCCAGGACAGCGGGGCCCGGATGGTGGTCTCGGGGCAGAACGAGTGGCCGGCGATCGAGGCGCTCAAGCCGGCCCTGCCCGAGCTACGCGCCCTGATCGCTGACCGAGAGGCGTGGGACCCGCCCGACGGCCAGGCTCCCGACCTCAACATCCCTCGCGACGCCCCCTGCCTGATGCTCTACTCGTCCGGGACGACCGGCCGGCCCAAGGGAGTCGTCCACACCCAGGCGAATCTCGCGTCGAGCCTCCGGGCGCTCGGCCGATGCTGGCGATTCACGCCCGACGATGTCCTGGTGAACGTCCTCCCGCTGTTCCACATCCATGGCCTCTCCTTCGCCGCGAACCTGAGCCTCCTCACCGGCTGCACGATGCGGATCGAGGAGAGTTTCCACCCGCGCAGGACCCTCGACGCGATCGGCCGCGGCACCGTCTTCATGGCGATCCCGACGTTCTACTATTCCTTTCTCGAACGCCCCGAGTTCCGCGCGGCGGCCAGATCCTGGTCGAGCGTCCGCCTCTTCACGTGCGGCTCGGCACCGATCCGGGCGGAGGTCCTCCCAGAGCTGGAATCGATCCTGGGCCGGCCCGTCATCAATCGGTACGGAATGACCGAGGGGCACGTGATCACAAGCCTCCCGCTCGACGGCCCCTGGCCCTCGGGATCGGTCGGGCTCCCCCTCGAAGGGATCGAGCTGCGGATCGTCGGCGAGGACGGAACCCCAACCCCCACGGGCGAGGTCGGCTCGGTGCAACTGCGCGGTCCAAACCTGTTCCGACAGTACTGGCGACGGCTCGACGCCACCCGAGAAGCGTTCGCCTCGGGATGGTTCGACACCGGCGACCTCGGCCGCCGCGACGAGGCGGGTTTCCTCACGCTGGTCGGTCGGAAGAATGATCTGATCATCACCAATGGGTTCAACGTCTACCCACAGGTGGTGGAACGGGCGATCGACGAATGCCCAGGCGTGAACGAATCGGCCGTCTTCGGCGTCCCGGACCCGAGACGAGGCGAGCGAGTCGTCGCAGCAGTGGTCCGCGCCGACCCGAATCTCACCGAGACCCAGATTCGCACCCACCTGGCCGAACGACTGGTCGACTACCAGCGACCAGGTACGATCGTCTTCGTCCCCAACTTGCCGCGAAACGCGATGGGCAAGGTCCTCCGCCGAGACCTCCGGGCCACAACGGAATAGGGAGGGCAAAGAGAAAGTCAAAGGCAGGAACCACGAAAATCACGAAGGACACGAAAGAAATACAGATATTATCAATAATAGTGCATGTTGCTTTGCCTTAAAAGTCTAAGAGAGTGTGCATTTAAATTTTCGTGTCCTTCGTGTTTTTCGTGGTTCCTCCCATTGTATTTCCAAGTGGTTCCAGACTTTTGGATGCATACACCTGATGTTGAGCCTGGCCTGGATTTCGATGGGGGCGTTGGTGGTCGTGATCGTGCTGAGCTGCACGACGGACGTCAACCCGGGACTGGTCGCGCTGGCGATGGCCTGGGCGATCGGTGTCTGGGTCGCGCCGGCGTTCGGTCGGTCGTTTGCCGTGCGCGAGGTTCTTTCGGGGTTTCCGGTCGACCTGTTCCTCACGCTGGTCGGGGTTTCGTTGCTCTTTGCCCTGGCTCGCGAGAACGGGACTCTCGGCCGGCTGGTGCGCCTCGCGGTCCGCGGCTGCCGCGGCGACGCGGGTTTGATCCCGATCCTCTTTTTCGTGATCTCGTGTTCGATCGCCTCGATCGGCGCCGGCAACATCGCCACAGCGGCGCTGATCGCTCCGCTGGCGATGGCGACCGCGCATCGGTCGAGGATTCCGCCCTTCTTGATGACGATCATGGTCGCTCACGGTTCTGTCGCCGGTGCGCTTTCTCCGATCGCGCCGACCGGGATCATCGCCGGTGGGATCATGGCGCGGATGGGGATGCCCGGCCTCGAACGGCAGAACTACCTCGCCAACATGGTCGCAAACGCAACCGTCGCTGCGATCGGCTACCTGGTGTTCGGCGGCTGGCGGCTTTTCGGACGTCGCGAGGACGGGTTTGAGGAAGCCGAGGCCGGATTGGATCAGGCGGACCGGATGTCGCCCTCTCAGCTCGCGACGCTCGCCGCAATCGCCGCGCTGGTGGTGGGGGTGGTTGGGTTCGGGGTCCACGTCGGGATGGCGGCGATCGCAGCCTCGGTGGTGCTGGTTCTGCTTCGGGCCGCTGAGGAACGCCCTGCGCTGGCCGGTCTTCCGTGGGGCGTGATCGTGATGGTCTGCGGTGTCACGGTCCTGACCTCGCTCCTGGAGAAAACCGGCGGGATCGACGCCTTCACATCGATCATGGCGAGGGTCGCCACGCCGCGGTCGGCGGCCGGCTGGATGGCATTGGTCACGGGGTTGGTCTCGGTCTACAGCAGCACTTCGGGCGTGGTGCTGCCCGCGTTCCTGCCGAGCGTCCCGGACCTCGTCTCGCGGCTCGGCGGGGGCGATCCGTCCTCGATCGCCGCGGCGATCCTGATCGGCGGACACCTGGTTGACGTCTCGCCGCTATCGACCATCGGCGCCCTTTGCATCGCCTCGGCACCGCCCTCGGTCGATCGGCGGTTGTTGTTCAATCAGGTGCTGATCTGGGGCCTATCGATGGCCGTGGTCGGCGCGATCGGCTGCTACATTGCCTTCCCTGAGGTGAGCCCATGACTGACGAATTCCACCCGACGGAACGCGTCCGCGAGTTGCGGCCGACGGCCGTCAACCGGGTCTTGCAGGCGGCGCGGAAGGTCGAGGCCAGGGGGCGTTCGCTCGTCTCGCTGATGCGGGGCCAGCCCGACACTCCCACGCCCCCCCACATCGTCGAGGCCGCGATCCGGTCGCTCCGCGACGGCCGGACGGGCTACCCCGACAACCGCGGCGAGCCTGTGCTTCGGCGGGCTGTCGCCGAGAAGCTCCGCCGCGATCAGGGCCTCACCTACGACCCCGACCGCGAGATCCTGATCACCGACGGCGCCACGCTCGGCATCGCGGTCGCGCTCGGGGCGATCGTCGACCCGACCCAACACGGCGTGATGCTCCCCGACCCGATCTACGACGCCTACGCCGGGCCGATCTCGCTCTGGGGAGCGCAAACCACGGCCGTCCCCGCCGAGATGGTCGACGGCCGCTTCGCCCTCACTCGCGACGCTCTGGAGAAAGTCTGGACACGGCCCGACGACACGATCCTGCTGAACACGCCCTGGAACCCGGTCGGCACCGTGATGACCGGCGACGAGTTGGCCGACATCCTGCACTTTGCCGCGCAGGAATATCACGACCACGCGATCATCAGCGATGAGATCTACGAAACCCTCGTCTACGATGGCCGGAGGCACGTCTCACCGGCCTCGATCTCCGACGACGCCCGTCAGCGAACGATTGTCATCAACAGCCTCTCGAAAACCTACGCGATGACCGGTTGGCGCGTCGGCTACTGCGCTGGTCCCGAGCCGTTCCTCTCGGCGATGTTTTTGATTCTTCAGCAGATGAGCCGGGGCCCGGCCACGTTCGTCCAGGACGCCGCGGCCGTCGCGCTGAGCTCTAACCAGGAATGTACCCGGCGGATGGCGGCCGAATATCAGGGGCGTCGAGACCTCGTCGTCGATCGGCTGAGTGGGATCCCCGGCGTCAAGCCGATGGTTCCTGAGGGCGGCCTCTTCGTGATGGTCGACATCCGCGGCCTGGGGCGGAAGTCGGAGGACGTGAGCCGGTTCTTGATGGACGAGGCGGGCGTCGTCGTGATTCACGGCTCGGCCTACGGCGAGCAGGGCGAGGGAACATTGCGCGTCTCGTTCGCGGCGGGCGGTGAGACGCTCGACCTCGGCCTGGAACGCCTCCGTGACGGCCTGCTCCGGCTCTCGGACGCATCGGGGAAAAATCGATGAATTCGATCGACCTGCCCGCGCTCCGCGAGGCGCTCGCCGGGGCGATCAGCACCCGGGACGTCCGCGCCGATCGCCTCCACCGCGCCCTCTACGCAACCGATGCGAGTGTCTACCAGATCGTCCCGTTGATGGTCGCGTTCCCGGCCTCGGCGGCGGATGTCGCGGCGGCGGTTCAGGTCTGCGCCCGGTTCGGCGTCCCGCTCACGGCGCGCGGCGGCGGGACCTCGCAGGCCGGCCAATCCATCGGACCCGGCGTGATCCTCGACTGTTCGCGGCACCTCGACCGGATCGTCGAGATCAATGCCGAGGAGCGCTGGGTTCGCGTCCAGCCCGGCTGCGTTCTCGACGAGCTCAACCGGGCGCTCGCACCTCACGGCCTGCTCTTCGCGCCTGACATCTCCACATCCAACCGCGCCACGATCGGCGGGATGATCGCGAACAATTCCTCGGGCGCGCGATCGGTCTACTACGGTAAGACGATCGATCATGTGCTGGCGCTGGACGTCGTCCTCTCCGACGGTAGCCTCGTTCACCTCGAACCGATCGATGCAGTGGAGCTGGATGCGAAATGCCGACAAACCCAGTTCGAAGGGGAATGTTACCGGGCGATCCGCCGGCTTGCCGCCGAGCACGCCGACGAGATTGACCGACGCTTCCCGAAAATCCTTCGACGGGTCGGCGGCTACAACCTCGACGACTTCGTCCCCGAGCGGCGGAACGGCCGGTTCAACCTCGCCCGGATGCTGATCGGCTCGGAGGGAACGCTCGGCCTGACCGTCGAGGCGAAGCTGAACCTTGTCGATCGCCCGCGCGCTCGGGCCACGATGGTCGTCGAGTTTGCCGACCTGCTCGACGCTCTTGCCGCGACGCCGACGATCCTCCGCCATCATCCGGCAGCCGTCGAGGTGGTCGATAAATATGTACTGGATAGCACGCGAATGAATCCCGAGGCGACCCGGCTCCGCGACTTCCTCCGCGGCGACCCGGCGGCGATTCTATTAATCGAGCTCTACGGCGAGACCTCGGACGAATTGCCGCCAAGACTTGAAGCCCTGTCGAGAGAGCTACAAATCGAGGGCCACGGATACAGCCGCCTGGCGATCACCGAGGCCGCCGCACAGGCAAGGGCGTGGAAGCTCCGAACCATGGCGCTGGGGCTCTCGATGGCCGAGAAAGGGGACGCGAAGGCCATCTCGTTCGTCGAGGATACGGCCGTCGCGCCCGATCGCCTGCGCGACTACATTGCCGAACTGCTCCAGATCGTCGGGCGGCACGGGACGAAGGCGGGCGTCTACGCGCACGCCTCGGTCGGCTGCCTGCACGTCCGACCGGTGGTGGACCTCAAGACGGAGGCCGGCGTCCAGAGGTTCGAGGCCATTGCCGACGAGGTTGCCGACCTGGTCTTGAAGTACGGCGGTGCGCTCTCGGGCGAGCATGGCGATGGCCTGGTTCGCGGGCCGTTCCAGCAGAAGATGTATGGACCCGAATTGTACGAGGTCTTCCGCGAGATCAAGCGCACGTTCGATCCGAAAAACATTCTTAATCCGGGCAAGGTTGTCGACTCGCCGCCGCTTTCGACGAACCTGCGCTTCGGTCCGCGATACCGGACGCCCGACGTTGCCACCACGTTCGACTTCTCGGCCGAGGGCGGCCTTCTGCGTGCGGTCGAGCTCTGCGCGGGCGTCGGCGCCTGTCGGAAGCGGAACGAGGGGACGATGTGCCCGTCGTACCAGGCGACCCGCGAGGAGAAGGACAGCACCCGAGGTCGCGCCAACACACTTCGCCTGGCGATCACGGGCCAGCTCGGCCTGACCGGCCTGACCGACCCGGCCGTCGGCGAGGCTCTGGAATTCTGCCTCGAATGCAAGGCCTGCAAGGGCGAGTGTCCGACAAACGTTGACATGGCCCGATGGAAGGCCGAGTTTCTGCACCAGTCGAACCGCGAGCGTGGGCCTTCGTTGCGGGCTCTGACGTTCGGGCATGTCGCGCGGCTCGCGCGGGTTGGATCGGCGGTCGCACCGATCTCAAACCCAATCGCTCGCCATCCCGCGACGCGATGGCTCAACGAGAAGCTTCTCGGGATCGACCGCCGCCGATTGCCGCCCGCCTTCGCCCGCCGAACGCTCCTCGATCGCCTGCGCGACCGACCATCCCCCGATGATCCGACCGTCCTCCTTTTCGCCGACACCTTTGCCAACTTCTTCGAGCCCGAGGTCGGCGAGGCGGCGATCGCCGTGCTGGAGCGGGGCGGGCATCGGGTGGTGATGGGCCCGACCGACCTGAAATGCTGCGGACGGCCGATGATCTCGAATGGCCTGCTCGACGAGGCCGTTGCGAACGCCCGTCACAACATCGACCGGCTGCACGAGTGGGCATCGCGGGGGCTCCCGATTTTTGCCTGCGAGCCGAGCTGTCTCCTCACGATCCGCGACGACTACCCCGCACTGGTCGGGCATGCCTGGCGCGCCCGGGCCGAGCGGGTCGCCGCGGCCTGCCGGACGTTCGAGGAACTGGTTGCGCCGATCGCGGCCAACCTCAGGCTTTCACCCGGCCCGGGTCGGATCGTGGCGCACGCGCACTGTCATCAGCGTTCGTTAATCGGAGTTGGTCCGATGCTGTCGGCGCTCCGGGCCATCCCTGGCGCCGAGGTGATGGAGCCGGATGCTGGATGCTGCGGGATGGCCGGCTCGTTCGGCTACGAGGTCGAGCACTACGAGGTCTCGCGCCTGGTCGCCGAGGATCGTCTACTCCCGGCCGTCCGGAAGTCCGGCCCGGACGATCTCCTTGTCGCGCCTGGGTTCTCGTGCCGGCTCCAGATCGGCCATTTCGCCGGGCGATCGGCGGTCCACCCGGCGGTGCTTCTACGATCGTGCCTCGAAGGGCGATCGTGATCGGCACTTGTGCAGGAGCCGGCTCCAGCCGGCGGATCGGTGCGGCTGCTTACGCTGCGCCCAGGTCGGGAGCTGGAGCTCCCTCCTACATGGGCGATCAGTCCCATCCTTCGCCATGGACAGGCCCATCGTGGTTCTGGTAGCCGGCTCCAGCCGGCGTCCGCCGCGGCAGCTTACGCTGCGTCCGGGTCGAGAGCGGTGCTCCCTCCTATATAATTATGTCACACATTTCACTTTTAATGCCGGGTCGCCGTCTCCTCGTAATTCAAAAGCGCCTGTGACAGAACCGTCATCGCGGCGGCTTCGGCGACCGCGATCGCCGGGTCGCGGGGCATGTCGCCGACGGAGAGCAGCTTCGTGGCGTCCGATCGTCCTGAGCGGAACTCGTCGAGCTGGTCGCGATACAGCCCCTCCAGTGTCGCAACCTCGCGCGGCGAGGGCCGGCGGCCGGTCGTTATGCGAAAGAGGAAGGCCGTCCGATCGCCGAGCGTCGAGCCGCCCTCATGAAAGGCCCGCTCGGCGAGCCCTCGTGCGGCCTCGACATACTGCGGATCGTTCAACAAAACCAGCGCCTGGAGTGGCGTCGCGGTCGTCTGCCGCTTGACGGCGCAGACCTCGCGCGTGGTCGCGTCGAAGGTGAGCATGGCTGGCGGCGGCGAGGTTCGCTTCCAGAAGGTATAGAGGCTCCGTCGATGGCTTCCGGGCCCCGTGTCGCGCTGGTAGACCGTCCCCGATTTCTCTTCCCAGAGCCCGGCCGGCTGGTACGGCTTGACCGGCGGCCCGCCCGGCGTCTCGACCAGTAGTCCGCCCATCGCCAGCGCCCCGTCGCGGAGCATCTCGGCCGGCAGCCGGAACCTCGGCCCGCGCGCCAGCATCGTGTTGTCGGGGTCGCGGGCGAGAAGCGCGGGCGATGCCTCCGACGATTGCCGGTACGTCGACGACGTCACGATCGATCGGACCAGTTCCTTCACGTCCCATCCTCGATCGAGGAACGTTCGCGCCATCCAGTCGAGCAGCTCCGGATGCGTTGGCAATTGCCCCTGACTGCCGAAATCTTCAGGTGTGGCGACGATCCCCCGGCCGAAAAACGCCTGCCACCAACGGTTCACCGCGACGCGCGCCACCAGCGGATGCTTCGGATCCGTCAGCCAGAGCGCCAGGCCGCGGCGGTTGCGTGGCCAGGATGGATCGAAGGCCGAGAGCGCGGCGGGCGTCCCTGGCTCGACCGGCTCGCCAGGCGCGTCGTAGGCGCCTCGCTTCAACACAAACGTCGGCCGGCGCACCGGCCTCTCGCGCATCACCATGATCTCGGCGACCGGATCAATCAGCGCGGATTTTGCCTTCCGAAGCCTCGCGAGCTCGCCGATCGCCTGTCGAGATTCGGCGTCGTAATTTGCGAGGTAATAGGCGTGGAGGCCCGGTTGATCGCCCGAACGAAGGGCGTCGGCAAGCGACCTGCCGTCGAAAAGCTGGGCGGCCTCGATCGGCGTGATCGCCCGGTCGAAGACGCGGATTTCGTCGACCCGCCCGCCCTTGAAACCGCGATCGCGGAACCGCTGGCCGACCGTGATGTGGTCGTTGCCGCCGCCGGTGATGGTCTTGGTGAGCTGGTCGCGAACGACCTCACGATCGGCGGGCTTACCGTCGACGTAGAGCGTCAGCCCGTCGGCGCGACTGGAGCCGTCGTAGGCGATCGCGACGTGGACCCACTTGCCGATCGGGAGCGGCTGGCAAGCTCGGATACCGATCGCATTGCCAGGCCAGAAGTGGATTAGCCCGACGCTCAGCTTGCCGTCCTCGATCAAAAGCTGATAGCCGCGGCTCCCAGCGTCGGTCCAGGCCATCGACCGATGCAGAATGACAGCGCGGTCCTTGAAATCGGGCGTCTGGATCCAGAGCGCGAGCGAGAACGGCTGGTCGCGGTCGAAATTGCCGATCGGGAGCGTGACGTTGTTCTCGCCGCTGAGCGAAAGCCCACGGCCGACCCGCCCCTCGACGAGTTGGGGATTCTCCGAGGTCGAACCGGGCTTCTTCGGATCGGCCCGGTTGACGACCTTGCCCGCCTCGATCGCATCGAGCGGGAAGTCGCCGATCAGTCCAGTCATCATCGGGACGCGCGGACGATTCGGCGACATCCGCCACGCCTCGAACCGCGCGCGTGCCTCGGCCGATTCCTGCAACCGGGCCAGGTGATCCTCGGCCGCGCGCACCCTTTCGCCCGCCTCGGCGAGGGCGCGGTCACGGTCGGGTGTCGTGAGCAGGAGAGTCGGTGTCGGCGTCGCGTCGGTGAAATGGGAATAAAGGCCGAACTCATCGATGTTCGAGAAAAATGCCGAGATTTGATAAAACTCTTTTTGGCTGATTGGATCATATTTATG
>DAHZZC010000084.1 GCA_027435495.1 Planctomycetales bacterium | reverse complement strand
AGCAGCTCACCACGATTCAGGCCGGCGGCGCGATCCAGGGCGTCGACGGCTGCGTCGGCGTCGCCGTCGCGATAGCAGGCCGCCCCCAGCGCCGCCCAGGCCGCCCACGATCCCGGCGCCCGCTCCAGCAGGCCCCGGGCGATCGCGATCGCTGAAGAAGCGTCGCGCAGGTCCTCGACCGGGCACGACGTCAGATACCAGGCCAGCAGGTATGGCGCGACCGGGTCATCGCCCGAATCGACCGATCCCCGGAGCGCCTCGATCGCCCGGACCGCGTCGGCTCGCATCGCCCGGTCTCGCGCCCCGGTCGAGAGCGAGACATCTCGACCCGCCAGCCGAACCGCCCGCATCAGGACGTGCGCCCGGGCGGTCGGCAAGGACTCAGCGTCCGCAGCCGCTTCGAGCTGCCGCCGGGCCTCCGACAACTCCCCCCGCGCCGAGAGCAACCCCGAGAGCCGGACCCGGTCGGTCGCGATCGCCTGATCGGTCGTGCCGGACAATGTCGGACCCCGGAGATCGAGCGCCCGGCGGAGCGCCCGTTCGGCCTCGACCGGACGCGCTACCAGCATCAAAAGCGCCCCGTGCCGCTCCAGCGCCTCGATCAGCGGGCGTTGCAAAGACGAAGGAGACGTCCCAGAGCGATCGCCATCCTGCAACTCCTCCAGCAGCGCGACGGATCGGGCGGCGAACGGCTCGGCCTCGGCGGGTCGTCCGTCGTCGTCCAGCAGCCCGGCCAGGCCCAGCAGGGCACGCGCCAGCTCCTCTCGATACGCGGGGACGTCGGGCGAGTCGGCCGCGAGCCGGTCTCGGAGTTCGATCGATCGTCGGATCAGCCGCTCGGCCTCGCGACGCCCGCCAGGCCGCTCCGCCGCCAGAGCGCCAAGCTGCGCCGTTGCCGAGGCCAGCTCGCGGCGGTAGAGCGGCATCTCGGGCTCGTCGCGGAGGATCGCCTCGTAGAGTCGGACCGCCTCGGTCAGCGCACGCTCGGCGTCGTCGCGACGGCCGGCCGTCGATAGTAAAACGCCGAGATTCCCGTGGACGCCCGCCTGCATCTTCCGGCCGATCGGACCGCCGATCGGATCGGCCAGCTCGATCGTCCGACGATAGGCGGCCTCGGCCTCGGCCTCGCGGCCCGAGAGTTTGAAAAGCGTTCCCAGCCGGTGCCAGGCCGCGGCGCGGTGGGGGGCGTCGAGGGCAGGGGATTCGGCATACCGACGTGTCCGATCGACGGCCTCGGCCAGCACCGGTTTGGCCTCGTCGGGACGACCCGATTCGACCAGCAGTTGCCCGAGCCCGCCGCCGGCCTTGCCGAGAGCTTCGAGGGCGCCCTCGGCCTCGGGGATCGGGGCCAGCGACGCGATCGCCTGGCGATAGGCGGCGGCGGCCTCGTCGGGACGGCCCAGCGTCCGCTGAATCTCGCCGACCCGAAGCGCCGCGATCCCGACTCCGGCGCGGGTCGCGAGGTCGGCACCCGGCTCGGCGGCGAACCTTTGATAATAGGCCAGTACCTCCAGCAAAAACTCGCGCTGCACCGGCTGCAACGCCGGCCGACGCCCGAGCCATTCCTCAGCCACGCGCGTGTACATACGATCGACGGTCTGGCGCGAGTCGGCGGCGGCGGCGCGGGCGCGGGCCTCCTCGCGGAGGGCGAAGGCGCAGGCGATCGCCATCGCGAGGACCGAGGCACCCAGCACCGGGAGGGCGACCGCCAGGGCCGCGGCGTGTCGACGGGCCCATCGGGCCGATCGCTCCACCGGCCCGGGGCGTCGGGCGAGGATCGGTCGGTCGTCGAGGAATTTTTGCAGGTCGTCGGCCATCGCCTGGGCCGATTCGTAACGTCCCGAAGGCTCCTTCGCCATCGCCTTCAGGACGATCGTCTCCAGGTCGCGCGGCAGGTCGCGCCGGTGGGCGCGCGGCGGCCTCGGATCGTCGTGGAGGATGCGGCGGATCAGTTCGGCGCGATCAGTCCCGTCGAAGACCGGGCGGAGCGTTGCCAGCTCGTAGAGGGTCGCGCCCAGCGAGTAGACGTCGGAGCGCCGATCGACGCTCGCGTGGTCGGCCGACGCCTGTTCGGGGCTCATGTAGCGGAGCGTCCCCAGCAGGTCGCCGGGGGCAGTCAGGCTCGAATCCGAGTGCTGGAACCGGGCCAGGCCGAAGTCGGTGATCCAGAGGTGGCCCCTTGCGTCGACCATCAGGTTCGACGGTTTGACGTCGCGGTGCAAGACGCCCTGCTGATGCGCGTGTTCGAGGGCCTCGGCGGCCTGGCGGGCGAGGCGGGCGGCCTCTCGGAAATCGGAGGTCTCGCCCGGCCGGTCCAGCTCGGTGGAAGCGGTCGGGTCGCCGGCGGCGCGTCGACGTCGGGCGATGATCCACTGGGCGAGGGTCGGGCCGTCGATGAGCTGCATCGCGTAGTAATGGACACCCTCCCGGCATCCGACCGAGTAGACCGGGACGATGTTCGGGTGGGCAAGCTGCGAGGCGGCCTGGGCCTCCACGCGGAACCGGGCGATCTGGCGGGGGTCGAACACCGCGGCGATCGGCAAAACCTTCAACGCCACACGACGGCCGAGCGGGTTCTCGATCGCCTCGTAAACCACCCCCATTCCACCGCGTCCCACCTCGCGCACGACCTCGAAATCACCGATCCGAATGAGGCCAGGCTCTGGAGGATCGGTGGCCATTGGTCGCGGTATCGCCGGAGCGACCGAGATCGACTCAGCGGCGGCCTCGACGAGGTGCAGGCCGCGAAGGCAGGCGCGAAGGCGGTCGGCGATCGCGGGATGTCGGGCGACCCATTCTTCGGGGTCAACCGATTCGCCGGCCTCGAACGCGGCGAGGTAGGCGTCGAGCGCGGCGGCCAGTTCGTCGTCGGCGATGGATTCGAGGTTCATGGCCGCGCGTCCTCCATCAGGCCGCTGAGCCGCTCCAGGGCGCGGGTCCAGAGCATCCGAACGGCACCCGAGGATCGTCCCATCCGCGCACCGACCTCCTCGAACGGGAGCCGTTCGAGGTTGCGAAGGATGATGACCTCTCGATAATCCGGCGGGAGCGCAGCAAGGGCATCGGCAAGCAGAACGGCCTGCTCGCGCCTCGACGCCGCGGCGCTGGGGGACGAGGCGGTCACGGCGAGTGCCTGCTGCACCCGGGCACCCGAACGTTCGAGGGCCGCCTCAAGCGACTCCTGGCGTCGATAGTCGCGCAGGCCGGCTTTCTGTCGACGCGCCTGATCGGCGAGGTTGCGCACCAGAATCCGACGGAGCCAGGCGACGACCTCGCGCTCGCTCGACCCGGCGAATTTGGGGAAGTCGCGATGGGCTTCGAGGAAGGTCTCCTGCACGAGGTCGGAGGGATCAAGGCGGAGCCGGAGGGTGGTCCCGATCAGGGCGCGCGCGAGCAACCGGGCGTAGTTGCGATACTGCGCCAGCAGGGCGCCGAAGGCGTCGGTATCGCCGGCGCGCGCTCGTTCGACCAGTTCCTCCACCGTCCGGCTCGACTCGGCCATCGTTCGGAGCTCCTCCATCCGAGAGAGGCGAGGACACCCGGAAGATTGTCACGCGCCGGGAGGCCGGAATGTAAGTCGGCCTCGTCGGTCAATCCGGCAAGATGATCACGATCGCTCAAGTCGGCGTCCCATCGTGCCGAATAGAAGGAGTAAAGGTTCCTCGGGCTCGTGCCGGGGGGGCGATGGAGTTCGCCCGAACGTTGAACCGCCCCCCGCGGGGCTAATAACTCCTACCCAAAGGCGGACCCCTCCGCCCGGCGGTAGGGGTTTATTTGTTACGCGGACGCGAGGGACGGTCGCATGACAAAACCTGGCGGAGTCGGACGGCAGATCCGCCCGCGGCCCATCGGGGTTGCCCTGGTGGCATTGGGACTGGGGTTGGGCGCGGCCGGCCTCGCCCGAGCCCAGCAACCCCCCACACCGGCGCCCCGGACAGCCCGCGAGGCCGAGCTGGAGGAACGGCTCCGTCGGCTGGAGGAACGGCTCGAGGCGATGCCCGACCCCGAGCAGGTCCGCCGGCTTCAATCGAGGGTGCGCGACCTCTCCAACCAGGTCGATCAGCTTCAGGGACAGCTTCGGAAAGTCGACTCGCCCCCGACCTCCCCGCCCGACTCCAACGAGATGGTGGTCGGCCCCGGCGGGTCGAGGACCGCGGCCTCAATGGCCGCCGACGCGGCCGGGCCGGACGACGTCTCCTCGGAGATCGGCTTCGGCGCCACGGCCTCGGGATTCGGGCCGGCGGCCGAGCTACCGTCTTCGCGGTTCGATATGCCCTATGTCCCGCCTGCGCGCGCCGCCCGGACGCTGTATGGTCCCGGGTTCCACATCCGGTCGCCCGACGACGAATTCGACATCCAGTTCCACGACCTCACCCAGCTCGACGGCCGGTTCTACGGCATCCCCAACCAGAAACCGACCTCCGATACCTTCGATATTGCTCGCCAGTGGGTCATCTTCAATGGGCACCTGACGCGGCCTTATGAATATTATGTATCGCTTGTCGATTCGTTCACTTCCTTAAGCGCGCTCGACATCTTTCTGAACGTCAACTACGACAAGCGGTTCCAGTTCCGGTTCGGCCGGTTCAAGACGCCCTACGCCTACGAGTTCTACGCCCAGCCGACCGAGGCTCTCGCCAACGGCGAGTGGTCCCTGTTTTTCAACAACTTCGGAATCAACCGAGAACTGGGGACGATGCTCTGGGGCGAGTCGGTGGCCGGTCGCATCGACTACGCCGCAGGACTCTTCAACAGCGTGCCCAACGGCCAGATCGATCTGAGCAACGATAAGAGCGCGATCGCCTTCCTCAACTTCGCGCCGTTCCGGCCCTCGGCCGGGTCACCGCTGGAAAATCTCAACGTCGGCGGATCGCTGGTCGCCGGCTCGCAGAATTATGCCCCGGTGCCCAATGTCCTCCGGACGATCGTGCCGACCGCGGGTAGCAACGTGGTCGGCGTGCCGTTCCTGGCGTTCAACGACAACGTGCTGGCCGCCGGACCCCGCAACCTCTGGTCGCTGCACACCGCCTATTTCTATCGGAGCCTGATGATCCTCGCCGAGTGGGAGAGCGGATTCGAGGATTATGCCCTGGTGAACCACAAGGCGTCCCGGGTGCGCCTGCCGATCGAGAGCTTCTACGTACAGACCTCGTACTTCCTCACCGGCGAGACGATGGCCAGTCGGGGTCGCGTCAAGCCGCTCCGACCGTTCGACCTTCGCCGCGGCCGGCGGGGCCCGGGTGCCTGGGAGACCGTTTTCCGGTACGCCGACCTGAGCCTCGGCCGAGAAGTCTTCACCGCCGGCCTGGCCGATCCCAACAACTGGACCAATCGCCTCTACGCGACCGACCTCGGCATCAACTGGTACTGGAACGAATACATCCGCGTCCTGTTCGACTGGCAGCACGCCGGATTCGGGTCGCCGGTGTATTATCGCCCGGGCCGCTTCGCCAGTGCGAGCGACCTGTTCATGATCCGGTTCCAGTTCTGGTTCTGAACGGCGGCGGCTCGCCTCTTACCGGGTCGGATCGGATTCATCAAGATCGGCAACGGCCATCGGGCGGGCGGCGAGGCGGAAGAGATGGTACTCGCGATCGAACCGCGTCGACGGCCCTCGCTCCAGGAGCTCCAACCGTCCGAGACGATCAAGGTCGGGCCGGTCTCGCTCGCGCGCGATCAGGTAGACCGGCGCCTCGGATGTCGGGCGAAGGACCCGGAGCGCTGGCGGGCACGATCGGCCCTCGGCCGGAGTCTCGTCGCCCGGACGTCGCCCACGAATCACCCTCGCCGGCCGTCGGAGGTAGAACAGTCGGACCCCCAGGTCGTGCGGGACGGCACCAAACGGACTCTCGTACGGATTGCGGTCGAAATCGTCGTAGAGAAGCGCCACCGGGGCGCCGGGCGGAAGCCGACGGCCCGCCGTCTCGTAGAACGCTCCCTCGCGGCCGCGCCAGTCGAGCCCCGGCGCGAGCAGAGAGAAGCCCATTCCGTAGAGGATCGCGAGCGTCGCGAAGCCAACCGAGGCGACCCGTTTCAATCGTTCCGGCGACCGGCCTCGATGCACGAGCTTCCGCGAGATCCGGGCCAACCCGAGCGCCGCCCAGATCGACCACGGAACCTGCGCGGCGATCGCATAGTGGGCGTTCTTGATCGTCGCCATCGAAAGCAAGACCAGGGGCGCCGCCGACCACGCCCAGAGCAGCCGGTCGCCAGCGACCACAGAGGCCGGCACCGTCCCGCCCGCGAGCCGCCCAAGGACGCCCCGCCGCAACGAGTGCCAGGCCCCGACGACCGCGATCGGCGCCCAGGGCATCGCCTGCGCGAACACCCCCGGGACATACTCCCACCAGGGCTCGCCGATGAAGGCCGACGGACGCTCGGCCAGCCGATCGGCGACGTGCAGAATCCAGAGCGACAGAGCGCTGGTTCCATGACGGGCGATCATCGCGATCGGCCACGCCAGGGCGATCGCTGCGGAAACGATCCAGCCAGCCGGGAACATCAGGGAACGGAGCGCCCGCCCATCGCGACGCCAGACGATCGCCGAGGCGATCGCCGCGATCGTTAACACCGGGCCAAACCCGATTCCCTTGACCATCGACATCGTCCCCAGCAGGACGAAGAACGCCCATCGCCAGCGACGACGGACCGGTCCCTCCTCGCTTCCCTCGACGAGCATCCGGTCGAAGGCCACGACGGTCCAGGTGACGAGCGCGGCCAGCAGGATGTCGGCCTCGGCAAGCCGGCCCCGGAGCGCCGACCAGGCCGTCGTCGCCTGAACGGCGCCGGCGATCAGGCCGAGTCCTGGGCCGTAGTACCGCGTCGCAAAGGTCGAAACGCCCAGGACCATCAGCGTCGCGGCGATCGCCGAGGGAAGCCGCGCCACGGTCTCGTCGACGCCACCGACGGCCCGCCCGATCGCGACGACCAACCACCAGGGCAGGGGAGGTTTCTCCAGCCAGGGCCGGCCGCCGATCGTCGGATACGACCATTCGCCCGAGTCGAGCATCTCGCGGGCGCCCTGAGCCACGAAGGCTTCGTGGTAGCTGAGCCGCTCCCAGGTCCCGAGCCCCGGCAGCCAGACCGCCGCCGAGATCGCCAGCAGACACACCACCCGAACCGGGCCGGTCATTCGCATCGGCGCCCGGACCGTTTTCGCGCTCAGACTCGCGGAATCATTCGTCCGTCGCGGCTCCATCCGTGGGCCTCGCGGGATCGGGGAGAGAAATGTCGGGACCCGTTCGTCCGGGGATCATGGGGCCATCATGGCCGGCTGTCAATCCTACTGTTCGTGGTCCGTGGTCCCCTGGTCCTCGGAGTCCCTGAATCGCTGACCCGGGTTTCGCAGGCTCTCCCGCCTCTGATGCGGCCACTCGTCGGGGAGAAAGCTCTCGACCTGAGCCACGGCTCTCTCCAACGGACCAGGGACTCAAGGACCCCGAAGCCCAGATAGAAATCCGCCCCTCCGCGACCTGCGCTTGCGGGCCGCGATCTGGTCGGGGAACAAAGCACCGCCCCGTCAACCGCGAGAACTCCCACGATCCCACCGCCCCCGGATCCACATCGATCGGGGGAAAACCCGTCGATAACCTGTCGAGGAACGGTCATCGGCCGGGGCGCCGTCCACAGGGCCCCACCCACTCCCTCGCGATCCCTCCACCCGACGGACCAATCAACCCGGCGCCGTCCACGGGGTTATCCACAACTTTTCCCCCGGTGGACAAGCGACATTGTGTCCGCCGAAAGTCTTTGCTATCATCAGACTCCAAGTAACGCCGTCCGGGTTATCCACGGCGGATCGCCAGACTCTGACTATTACGGCGATATTCTCCCCCCTCTCTTCCTGAAAGCCAGGGGAGCAACCCGCATCCCAAACGGAGCCGATGAGTGAGGGCTTTGTGCAACCGTGAGTCTCTGCTCACGGCGTTCGGGCTGGTCAGCGGGGTGGTCCCGGCGCGGAGCCCCAAGCCGATCCTGCAGAACGTCAAGCTAATCGCCGACGCCGATGAAGGCTCGGTGCTGATGGGGACCGATATGGAAGTCGGGATCCGACACCGGGTCCTCGGCATGAAGGTGGACCGCCCGGGTGCGGTGATCCTGCCGACCGCCCAGGTCGGATCGATCCTCCGAACCAGCACCGACGTCGAGCTCGCCGTTGAGGCCGAGGAGGATCGCCTTGTGATCCGGGGCGTCCACTCGGAATTCAGCCTTCCGGTTGAGGATGCGACCCTTTTTCCCGAGGTTCCCGACTTCGGCGCGACCGCGTACCATGTGGTCGCCGCGGCCGACCTCAAGCGGTTGATCCGCCGGACCATCTTCGCGACCGACGTCGAGAGCACCCGATACGCCCTTGGCGGCGTACTCGTTGAGCTGACCACCGACTCGATTGCGATGGTCGGCACCGACGGCCGGCGGCTCGCCCGGATGTGGGCCGCCGCGGAGGGGGAGAACGATCCTCCGCCCGTCACCGGGTCGCCCGTCATCCCGGTCAAGGCCCTGAAGCTGATCGAGCGTCATCTCGACAACGACGACCCGCCGGTGCACCTGACCATTCAGGCCGGCTCCGCCGTCCTGATGCGCACCGAGGCCGCCGTGATTTACAGCCGGCTCGTCGAGGGCCGGTTCCCCAGGTATCAGGACGTTTTCCCGGCGAACGTCGAGGTCAAGATCCCGCTTGAGGCTGGCCCCCTCCGCGCCGCCGTCGAGCAGGCGTCGATCGTCACCAGCCAGGACAGCCGGGGCGTCGATTTTCGATTCGGCGCCGGAATGCTCAAGCTGACCAGTCAGTCGGCCGAGGTGGGCAACTCGAACATCGAGCTGCCCATTCCGTACGAGGGGAAGCCCGTCGAGATCACCTTCGACCCGAGATATCTGGTCGACGCGCTGAAGACGCTCGACGACACCGCCACGCTGACCGCCGAACTGATCGATGCGCGGAATGCCGCTGTCTTCAAGACCGAGGATCACTATACTTACGTCGTGATGCCGCTGACCCGGGAGCGCGGTTGATCGGAATCGACGCGGTTGGAAAATCGGGGCGGAACGGCCCGCGCCCCCCTGCCAAACCGGGCCGAGTCTGTTAGAATGGGATCCGAGGCGGTCCACGTCGAGGACGAGGAATTCGACGGGCCGACGGCCCCACCGAGGGGCGAACCGAGCCTGGGCCCTCCGGCCGGCATGGCCGGGGCCCGGCACCACCCGCTCACGATAACGAATCAGGAAATGCCGGGCCGGGCTGCTCCCGCATGGTGGCCCGATCTGAGCGATTGTGGGGCCGTCGCGACCGTCGGCCGATCCTGCCCACCCACCGGGTGTCGCCAGCGAACCGAGGGAGCCGTCCCGAAGGCCATCCTCCTCCACGCCCCAGGCGATTTGCCGGGGCCCATTGCGTCGAGGGAGCATGCCGACCCCGAACCGTCGAGGCCCCAGGGCGCTATCGGAGATCCTGGGCGACCTGTTCGCCGCCCGGGGTTACGGCCGGTATCTTGCGAATCGGGAACTCCAGGAGGCCTGGGACGCTGCGGTCGGCGAGTCGGCCTGTCGGCAGACCCGGCTGGGCGAGGTTCGCCGCGGTGTGTTGAATGTCGACGTTGCCCACCCGGCCCTGCTGGAGGAGTTGGCCGCGTTCCGCAAATCCGAGTTGCTGGCGGCCCTCCGAACCGGAGCGCCGGGAACCACGATCCACGATATTCGGTTCCGGATCGGCCGGACCGAGCCCGGGCCGGACGACGGGGCGAGCGAGGGTCCGGAAGCGGGCGCGCCGGCGTCGACCACGCGGGCCCGTCGCGGCCGTCGGAAGCCGGGCCCCAAGCCGCCTTCCTGAGGGTGCCGGCGAACCGAGGAGATCAGTCATCCAGGACGAGAAAACGAGGCGGCCCGACAGGCAACGAGCGGGGTTGGGGCCGAGACTCCATCGCCCGCGCCAGGGACGCCCATCGCGAGGCGGATCGAGGTGATTTTTCGATGGTGGAACTGAGCAAGACCGAGGACGCCGAACTGCTGGGCCGACCGATTGCCGACGGTAACGGCAACGGGCACGACGGCGGAGATTACACCGGCGCCAGCATCCGCGTGCTCGAGGGGATCGAGGCGATTCGGTTGCGCCCCGCCATGTACATCGGCGGGACCGATGTCCGCGGCCTGCACCACCTGGTCTACGAGGTCATCGACAACTCGATTGACGAGGCGATGGCCGGGTTCGGCCGGTCGATTCTGGTGACGATCCATGTCGACGGCTCGGTCTCGGTGTTCGACGAGGGGCGTGGCATCCCGGTGGACGTCCACCTGGAGTCTGGCAAGAGTGCGCTGGAGATCGTGCTGACCAAGGTGCACGCCGGCGGCAAGTTTGATCACAACGCGTACAAGGTTTCTGGCGGGCTGCACGGCGTCGGTGTGACGGCGGTCAATGCGCTCTCGGAGTGGCTTGAGGCCGAGGTTCGGCGTGACGGGCAGGTCTGGCGCCAGGATTTCGAGAAGGGGCAGCCCACTGGTCCGGTCCACGCGCTCGGTCCGGCGAAGGCGACCGGGACCAAGATCACGTTTCTCCCGGATTCGTCCATCTTCCCCCGGACCGAGTTCGACGCCGATATCCTGGAGAAGCGGCTCCGGGAGCTCTCGTATTTGAATCGAGGGGTTCGGATCCGGCTGGTCGACGAGCGTGGTCCGGATCCTCGCGATGTCGAGTTCCACTCGGAGGAGGGCCTCGGCGAGTTCGTCGCCTATCTGAATCGCGCCCAGACGGTTCTGCACCCGCCGGTGGTTCTCCTCGGCCGGGACGAGGAGCGGGGCGTTGAAGTCGAGGTGGCGATGCAGTACAACGATTCGATCAGCGAGAATGTGGTCTCGTACTGCAACAACATCAACACGATCGAGGGAGGGACGCACCTCACCGGGTTCCGAACGGCGCTGACGCGAACGCTCAACGGCTATGCCCGGGACGCCGGGCCGTCGAAGAACAAGGACCTGACGATCACCGGTGACGACTTCCGCGAGGGGCTCACGGCGATCATCAGCGTGAAGGTCCCTGACCCGCAATTCGAGAGCCAGACGAAGATCAAGCTGACGAATGCCGACGTGGAGGGGATCGTCAACCGGGTCGTCGGCGAGAAGCTTGGGCAGTTCCTTGAGACCACGCCGGCGGCGGCCAAGCGGATTCTCGCCAAGGCGATGCTTGCGGCCGAGGCGCGCGAGGCGGCCCGCAAGGCGCGCGAGCTGGTGCGCAACCGGAAGAGCGTGCTCTCCGGCGGCGGGCTCCCCGGCAAGCTGATGGACTGCTCGACCCACGATCAGGATTCCAGCGAGCTTTTTCTCGTCGAGGGCGATTCGGCTGGCGGGACTGCCGAGGGAGGGCGTGACCGGATCTACCAGGCGATTCTTCCGCTTCGCGGCAAGATTCTCAACGTGGAGCGGGCCCGGCTCGACCGAGTTCTCGGCAACGAGGAGATCCGCAACATCATCACGGCGGTGGGCAACGGCATCGGCGCCGAGGAGGATCCGTCGAAGCGTCGCTATGGCAAGGTTGTGATGATGAGCGATGCCGACGTGGACGGCTCGCACATTCGGACCCTGCTGATGACCTTTTTCTACCGGCAGATGCCGAGGCTTGTGGCCGAGGGGCACCTTTACGTGGCCCAGCCTCCGCTATACATGCTTCAGTCGGGGAAGAAGGAACGGCGATACATCCACACCGACGAGGAGATGCAGGAGATCCTGATCGAGACGGGTCTGGCTGGCGCCCTGTTGCGTCCGGCGTCGCCGGGTGGCGAAGATCTCGACACCTCGCGCGAGGTGGCTGGCGAGAGGCTCCGAACGTTGCTCGACACGGTGGCCGGGATTGAGCAGGGGCTCCGGGCATTTGGGCGTCGGAACCGGTCGCTCCGTGATTTCCTGGGGATGGCGAAGCGTCCGGAGAATCGCGAGAGTCCTGCCTCGATTGACGGGATGTTGCCGCTGTATCTCGTTGAGCAAGACGGGAAGGAGCGGGCGTTCTATACTGAGGAAGAGCGGCAGGCGTCGGTACGTCAGTTGCAGGAGGAAGGGGTATCGGGGGTCGAGGCTGCTCCGACTGAGCCCGCCCGCGAGATTGAGCTGCACGAGGTCAAGCTGCTGAACAAGCACCTG
>DAHZZC010000083.1 GCA_027435495.1 Planctomycetales bacterium | reverse complement strand
GATGGATCGATCGGCTGGCGGACGACCGTCCATGGACAGCCGAGAGGAACCCCCTGGCTTTCTCCCTATCTGGTCCCGGCTCGTCCTCATCATCTTGATTAAAAAGCTTGGGGCCGGCTGATGCCGGCCCCAGATCGTGGCTCAGTGACCGACTTCCAGACGCTCAGCCTTGCGTACCGGCCGGGATGGGTTCAAGTGATGGCGGCTGAGCCGCCGGGTTGGCGACCGGAGCACCGGCTCCGCCGCCATTCTCGGCGGCGGCAGGCTCGGCCGCCGGCTTCGGCTGGGCAATGATCTCGTCACGCAACTCGTTGATCGGCTGGGGCGGGATCAGCCGCTTGGGCGACGGCTCGTACGGCGGCGTCGGATTCGGAATATCATGCCAACGGCGGAGGAAAGTCAGCAGCTTCTCGTATTCCTCGCCGGTAAAATTGGCTCGTACCCGCATGTGGGCCGCCACGTTCTGGTAATTCGCGAAAGGCCGCTCGCCCAGCGCACGTGCGTTGTGACACTGGTTGCAGTACATCGCGAAAACCTCACCGCCGGTCAGCGAATCCTCGTAGGTCGGCGCGTCCGGGCCGGGACGCGGAATGCGCCATGGCGCGGGCCCCTCTGAGAGATCGATTGGCGAATGGACACAGCCCACAACACAAAAGGTCAGCCCCAATCCCGCCAGCAGAACCGCCCGACGACCCATCGACCCGGAAAATTGACGTGTCATCTTCGTCCCCCTTCCTCCATCTGTGCGTTCGATCCAGCGACCGGGCCGCGGTCAGAAGTTCGTGGCGAATTGCATCATGAAGACGTTGTCATTGACATTCCGATGGAGCGGTGAGTTGATCTCGTAGGCAAGTTTGATGATTGAAGATGCATAGATGTAGTAGTTGACGCCGATCGTGTACTGGTTGGCATCGATCGGAGCGTTCATCAGGGGTGAGTACGCCGCCAGGTCGAGCTTCGACTGGTCAATCCCGTGGAAGAACGCGTCGCTGAACCGGAAGACATACTCGAGCCGCTGAAGGTGCTGGTAGAGCGATGCATAGTTGCGATAGGCGAGCTGGGCGTACATGCCCTGGCGACGAATATTGTTGCCGATGAAGTTCTTGACGTTCTGGTAGGCATCACCGTACTCAAACCGGAAGTCCCAGTTTCCGTAGTGGTAGTTGAAGTACGGCTGCCAGATGTTGTAGACCGGCCCTGCGCCGAGCCCGTACGGGGCACTGGCCATCCCCGACGCACCGAAGTTGATGCCACGCGACGGCAGCCAGATGGCGAGCCGTCCGCCGTAGGCCATCGATTGGTTGACATTCGCCGTGCTCCCGATCAGCCCCCCCTGGTCGGCCCAGTCGGCGGCCTTGCCAGACCCGGGAACGCCGAATCCGTTCGAGGCAAAGGCCGCGTACTCCATCTTGAACGGGCTGCCGAAGAGGTACTTCGCCCCACGGAACTGGAGCCCCGTGACAGTCAAACCGTCTGGGATGACCTGTCGCATGACCAGCGGGATGTCGGGCAGCTTGTTGATCCAGCGCGGGTCGAGCCGCTCGTTCCAGAACCCGATCGGAGCCAGGAAGTAACCAACGTCCATCGTGAGCCAGTTGTTGATGAACATGTCGATCTGAGCCTGGCCCAGACCCACGCCGCTCTGGTTGAACGTGGTCTCAGCCGAGAGCAGCAGTCGCTTGTTGAGCTGCACCAGGAAGAACGGCGTGTATTCCTGGAACTGGAACTCACCGGCTCCGCGCTGGCCCTGGAAGACCTCGTAGCGCGTCGAGACCGTGTTCCAGATGGAGATCGGAGTGACGTTCGTCCCGCTCGGTAAGAACCATTCCTTCAACGGCGGCGGCAAATTGGGATAGTTGCGTTGCAGGTTATTCACCTGGTCACGGAGCGTATCCACTGCTTCACCGAGCTGGCGGTCGCGGGCAGCCCCCTGCTTGGATCGAGCATCCAGCGTCGCCCCCTGCGTGACCATGTCCTCAAGTTTGGGGGTTTGCTGACCGAGTTCGTCCGACAGGGCACCGATCTGATCCTCGATCAGTTCCAACTGCTTTTGCTGGACGTCGGAAAGCTTTTGCTGAGGCCCGGCCCCACCCGCGTTCGGCTGGGCCCCGGGTAACGGCGCGGCCAGGACGGGCGGCGCCGCATTGACTGCCTTGAGCCGGTCCTCAAGCGTCCGCGTCATCTGCTGGAGCGTCTCGATTTGCTTCTGCTGGACCTCGGCTCGTTTTTGTTGCGTTTCCAGTTCCCGTGAATATTGTTCCTTGATGGCCTTCATCTCGCGAGCGTTGCGCTCGAGCGCCTCCCGGACCGTCGCCAGGAGTTTGGACTCCTCGGTCTGAGGGGCGGAGTTATCGGCCTTTGCCTGGGCACCGGAAACCTGCGTACCGGACTGGATCGGTGGCGGATCGCCATCGGCTCCGTTCGCCCGGACGACTAGGACAAGACAACCGACGATGACACCGACCGGCCAAGTCCGCATATGCCAGTCCCTCGCCGCCTCCCAACCTCGGGAATTTAATCTCGACTGTCCCGGCAATTGCCAGGCGAACGGATCGACCGGACCAACTCAGGACCTTCAGACACCGTTGTCATGCGGGTCAAGTCAATCGCACCTATCCGATGGGTGCTTGACATGAAATTGGTCGGCACAATCAAGAGAACGGTCAATACCCTTAATTTCGGCAAACCCGATGTGACCGGCCCAGGAAATCTCTGCGGATTATCGAGGTTATACCTTGGCTCTGGCCTGCGGACCCAGCAAAACGAGGAACGCCCGTCGCACGATTGCCCTCAGGAAGGCAAACATGCGACGGGCGTACTTGAGAAAAAATCGATGAGAGGTTTGACTTCCAGAACCTCTTTTTGATCGACCTCACATAACTACTTGTTCTGCTCGAGGTCCTATGGGTTTGCGTGGTCCATCCAATGTCTCGACTTTTCCCCGGTCTACGAGGTGAGCCGACATCAGCGTGGAGCGGGAGCAGCAGCGGTTGGGGCCGGCGGCGGCGGGGCGGCCGGAGTGGGCTGAGTTGGGGCCGTGGGCGTGGAAGTTGCCGCGTTCTGAGTAACACCCGGAACCGAGCCCGGCGGACGAAGTCCGGGACGCGAGACCTCTTGCCCAGGCAAGAACGAATGGAGGTATCGAGCCAACGCCCACGACTCTTCCACCGTGATGATTCCCCGGAACGACGGCATGACGGCGCCTCGTCCTTCGATGATCACCCGTGCTCGATACTCATCGGGACGAGTGTTCTGCCAAACAACGTTGGCGAAGTCGGGAACGTCGGGAATGTCCCAGACGCCGCGCCCATCCACGCTATGACAACGGATGCAGTAGCGATTGAAGAGGGTCATGGCGACCCGCCGCTCCTGCTCAGGGCTGCGAACCCACATCCAGTGGCCACCCGCATCCTCATCCGCAATGTCGCCCGGCCCAACGGAATGTCCGAGAAATTTGCGGCAGAAGAGATGCGGCCCGTGCTTGCCACATCCACAATCGGCGAGAGCCGGAACTGTTGCCACGCTGAGCAACAGCGGCATCGCACACGCGGCCACGAGCCACGTACGCTTCGATCGCAAAATCAGGCTCCGCCCAAAGCCCAAGTACATGGCTCCTCCAGCACCAATCTTCCGGATCCAACCTCGCGATCCATCGAGGCTCCTCCGAAAATCGGCTCGCAATGTCCTCGATCCCCGACGTCCGTCCAAGAGTCCGTTCCGCGAGTGAGGCGGTGGTCCTGAAGGCCGCACAACTGCCGGGCTTTCAACAGCTTGCGCCGGAAGAACTTGCACCATCATCGGAACTTCGGGAACTGGCTCTTGTAACTGTTGCGCGAGATATCCTGATTCCAGGCTGTACAACGCCCGGCCCATCGAACTCTCCACGCAGCCGACAGGAGTATTATCGGGGCTGTTCTCCGCCCGATTGAGAGATTCGAAGGGATCGTGATCGGTAGAGAGGAACGCACCCCGTGGTCCGTTGGCTGAGGATGTTGCCCATTTTCCCCGATCACTCCGAAGCCCGACGAAATCACAATCGACCGCATTGATCCCCTCACGCCCTACCAATCGAGAGCGAGGGGGATTGTCGAATCCGATGATTCGGCCGGGATGAAGTCGATCCTGGACCATTTCCAGGGCATCAGACGACCTGTGCCCTCGGAGAGGATGGGTCGATCGGGGAAGAAGCGGCGGCACCGGGCCCTGGAGACGCCGTCCGCTCGCTTCCTCTCGATGGATGATTGGTGTCCATTCTCGATTCTCGATCCCGAATTTTTCATCCGGGATCGCCTGACCTTACCGCCCGCCTGCGAGCCGGTCCGGAATTACTGGCCAGGGAGGATAAGGCCGGGCCGATCGCTCCGGGCGGCCGGCTCAGCGTCTGGGGTCCAGATCGCTGCGCCGCCGCGCTCGACCTCGGGTGTCCAGATGCCGGCAGCGGCCCTCTCGCCGGTTGGGGCGGCGATCCGAGGGCCAAATTCGGCGATCAGGTGATCGAGAAGGCCCATGTCGAGCATCACCTCTCCGGGGCGGTCTGGGTCAACCACCGGGCGGATCAGCCCCAGCCGAACCAGTCGGTAGAGGACAGCGGCCGTCGCATCCTGATTCGTCCGGTAGCGGTCGAGCAGGCTGACGAGTGTCGGAACCCAGACCTGCGGCCCGTCGAGGAGCGTGCTGGCCTGAAACTCGATCAGCTCCCATTCGAGGTTGCGGCGGTTCGGACGCTCGGTTTCGGCTTTCCGACCGCGGGCGATCCAGTCGTCGACCTCGCCTCGTTCGCGGCGGCGAGCAGCATCCAGGGCAAGCGTACCGAAAAGATCGAGTGGATCAATCGAAGATCGGACCGACTCGGGGCGGTCGATCAGGACCCGGCCGGCTTTGGTCCGGACCTCGTGCAGTCCCCACTCTCCGGAACGTCTATACAGTTCGACCAGCTTTGCATCATCGAGCTCGGCAGCAGGAATAAGGGTCCATCGCGAGAGGTGCAGCTTGTCGAGGTCGAGAGTACGGGGGTCAATCGCTGGCTCGGGCGCAACGCCCAGCCGCTCGCGGACCTTCGCCCAGTCCAGAAGCTCATCTGATGGCTCCGACGCCTCCATCAACCGGAGAGCGGCGCGGAGGGCCGTTTCGGCATCGCCCGCCTTCGCCGCCTGCGAAGGCGACCGCCCGCCGAGCGCGGGATTGGGCGATTCGGGCCAGACATCGGCCAGGACGTGGGTCCGTTGCTCGCGTTCGAGCCGGGTCGCATCGTCGTTGGAGAGCCCGTGCGGCAGGCTCCACTGCCAGGTCAACGTCAACAAGTAACGCGAGACCTTCTCGATCAATTTCGTCCGGGGATGCGCCGGTGGGATCGCCGTGCCGGCTGCGACGGTAAAACGATCGATCAGGCGGTCGAGCCGGCTGTCATCGTAGGTTTCCAGCACGACGGAGTCGGGGCCGACCAGCACCTCGCCCTCGATGATCGGGATGTCCTGCCGGGTCAGGCCGGGGCGAGGCTCGATTTTGGGGCGGTCGAGCAAAAAGAACTCGTCGGCGGGGGGCGACTCTTCGTCGTCGCGGTCGATCGGCCGCCCGGGTCCGCGTTCGAGGTATCGGCTCGACTCAAGGGCCTTGATCAGGGCCTCGCGGTCGCGGACGGGCCAGGTCAGGTGGACGAACTCGACGGTCGGGCCGCGCCGGCTCCCTTCGAGGAGCTGGCAGAGGGCCTCGAGGTCGACCGCCTCCGGGGTAGGGCGGGTCCGCGCGACGAACCGACGGAGTGCGGCGATCGCGGCCTCGTTGTCTGCGACCCAGAGCGAGCAGAGCCCTCGGTTGTAGTCGGCGATGGCACCAGCCGCCGACCCGGCAGAAAGGAGTTCAAACGCCGAGGCGGCGGACGACCAGAGACCTTCCTCAGCCCAACCCATCGCCTGCTCGAACGACTTGCGGAACGCCTCCGAAGCACCATCGGGGACGGGGCGAAGGCGATAGGGGCTCTTCTCCCAGGCCGTCGCCTGGGGGTCGACCTTGAGCGAGGCGATCGACTGGGCGAGGCTTCGCTCAAGGTCCTCACCGCCGAGCCGGGCGGCCAGTTCCAGATGCTTCATCGCCGCGATGGGGAACTCGGCTCGCGCGAGCGAGGTGCCGAGGAGCTGTGCGATCGACGCAAGTGATTGACGGCGGTCTTCGGGCGTCGCCCCAAGCCCCTGCTGAAATCGCGCCACCGCCTCCTCAGGTCCCTCGGTCCCGAGTAAAAGCCGGATGAGAAGGACCATCGCGCCAAGGTGGCCAGGGCTGGACCGAAGCAGGCTTTCGAGGGTCTCGCGAGCC
>DAHZZC010000082.1 GCA_027435495.1 Planctomycetales bacterium | reverse complement strand
CGCATGGGTGCTCGCGCCGTTCCCCGTATCATTCGATCGCCGGATTTCCGGCGCAGGGACGACCGGGATCGGCCGACGTGTGGTCTGGTGCGGTGACACCGCACAGGATTCACCCATTCAGGTCGGCACGCCCATCCGGGGCAGTACCCATCGGTTGAGCACAAACCAAAGTACCAGAAAGCCAAGGGGCCAAAGGGCCTCCATCATCGTCGATCTCCGCTCCATAACATTCACTCGCTCAGGCCACGGTTCAACTCAACCGCCGCGTTTCTTGTTAACTATATTTCCAATCGGCAATCAAGTCAACCGAACGGAGACCGTGTCCCCCGTGAACGGGGCACACCCGGGGATGATCCGTGCGAATCGATCGGCGAAGGAAGGCGCGGAAGGGCTCCGGAGTTGCGTGTACGGAGGCGATGCGAGAGAGCGGATTCGCATCCCGACTGGCTACCCGATCCCGGAGAACCCCTCATGACTTCCCCGACCACCCTGCGAGTGCCCGAGCATACGGCCCACCATGTGAACGAGTGGATTCGGCACCGGACCGAGGAGAGCGTGGCCCGGTTCGCCCAGGCCGGTCCCGAGGCGATCGACCGCCGCCTGAAGGAACTGGACCGGGAGGGGGACATCGAGCGGATCCTGGAGGCCAACGCCGCCACCGTCGCCCTGGTCGGTCTTGGGCTCGGGGCGATGGTGAACAGGCGGTTCTACTTGCTACTGCCCGTCGTCGCCGGGTTCCTGCTCCAGCACGCCGTGCAGGGTTGGTGCCCGCCGATGCCGGTGTTCCGGCGACTGGGCGTCCGCACCGCCTCGGAGATCGACCAGGAGCGGTATGCGCTCAAGGCCTTGCGGGGCGATTTCCGGGACGTCGCGACCGGCGACGGGCATGACCCGAACCGTATCGGTCGTGCGATCCAGTCGGCTCGACGATAACGGAGACCCGATGATGCAAGATCCCGAGTTCATCAGGGGAGATAGCGAGGAGGCGCCTGGCCTGACGATCCTCCAGCGAGGCCCGGATAACCTGGAACCGGCGTTCTCGTCGGCACTCGGCAGCTCCCTCACGCCGGCCGATCGGTTCTATGTTCGATCGCATTTTGAAGTCCCTCGGATCGAGGCCGCCTCGTGGCGGCTCGCGATCGAGGGCGAGGTTGATCGTCCGTTCGAGATCGGTCTCGACGAGTTGCGAGAGATGCCATCGGAAACCCGGATGGCGCTCCTGGAGTGCTCGGGCAACGGACGGATTTACCTCGAATCGATTCAGATCGGCATCCGATGGGAACGGGGAGGCGTGGGCAACGCTGAGTGGACCGGCGTACCCCTGGTCGCGCTTCTGGAGCGCGCGGGTATCCGACCGCTCGCCGTCGAGGTCATACTCGAAGGGGCCGATGAGGGTGACTTCAAGCCCCCGCAGCACGAGACGCCCGGTAAGATCCGATACGCCCGGAGTCTGCCGCTCGCGAAGGCCCGCAAGGAAGAAGTCCTGCTCGCCTACCGGATGAACGGCGAGGAACTGGCGCCCAGGCACGGATACCCGGTCCGGGCGGTGGTCCCGGGCTGGTACGGCATGGCCTCGGTCAAGTGGCTCCGGCGGATCATTGTTACCGACCGGCCGTTCCACGGCTTCTTTCAGACGATGGAGTACGCCGTCTGGGAGCGCCAGCACGGACTGCCGACGCTCGTCCCCGTTTCGGAGATTCAGGTCAAGGCTCAGATCGCCCGCCCGGCGCCGCATGAAGTCGTCCCCAAAGGGACGTGCTATCGAATCCTGGGCGCCGCCTGGGCTGGGGAGTCCGACGTCGCGAAGGTCGAGTTCAGCGACGACAGCGGCCAATCCTGGGCAACGGCGAAGCGGCTCGGCGATCCGATCCGGTACGCATGGCAGTTCTGGGAGCACGACTGGCACGTACCGAACACGCCGGGCCGTCGAGTCCTGATGGCGCGGGCGACCGACTCACGCGGCCAGTCCCAGCCGATGGAACGGGATACCGACCGACGTGACGCGGCGATCAGCCATGTCCTGCCGATCGAGGTCGAGGTCCGCTGAGATGGACCGTCCCTCAGATCAGTTCAGTGCATCCGAACCATCCGGAGCATCCGCACGTTGATCACAAGGAAGCGAAGGAATTGCCAGACCCAGTTCGTCCGGAGTGCCTTCGTCAGGGGCGTCGGAACGGGCGGATAATACGACTGTTCAAACGGTTTTCGGACGGTGGACATGGGACACCTCTCGCCTTCGATCGGGGTCACTCGGGGATCGCCGTCCAGAGGGGACGGGCCTTCGCCTTGTACATGAACGCAAAATGGAGCAGGTGCTTGATCCAGTGCCCGGCGAGACCGATCTCACCAGAGGTGTAATGGATGTCACGCCCGGTGTCGGGATATTTCTGGAAATCGGGGATGATCGGGTAGACAGTCATCGAGACGGCCGTCCCCCGCATCAGGCTGGCGCCCGCCGAGGCGATGCAGGCCGCCCCCATCTTCGCCATTGAGGCGGTCCGCGTCTTTCCCTCACGCCCTTCCATCTTGTCGACAATATTGAACGCGACCTCGCGCGCCATCACCCCAGAGGGCATCCCGGTTCGAGGGGGTGTCGGATAGATCGGCGTTCCCGAGGGGATGAACATCGGCCGGGAGATCGGGTGCGGCGGCGCGAAGGCAATCCCAACCGCGTAGATGTTGTCGTACCGGGGCGATCGGTAAGTCTCGGGCCAGTCCGAGGGCGACCACTCCTCATAGGGTTTCTTCGTGTAGTCGCCATCGACATACATGAAGTTGCTGGGCGCGAAGAGAGACTCCGTGATCTCAACCCCCTCCCGGTCGAACGCCTTCAGCCCGACCCCGGAAAACGGCGGCAAAAGCATCGTGAAGTCCGACCGGATCGACTCCTGTCGGCCGTCGAGGGTCTCGTAATGGATCTCACCGCGATCGACCTTCTTGACGGCCGCCTGGGTGATCCACTCGACACCCCGCTCGGTGTAGAGCGACTCGGTGAAGACCCGGCTATGAGTGATGTATCCACCTCGCCGGATGAACATCCCCCCCATCCCGAAATCGCCCAGCTCGTGTTCGTTGGAGATCCAGACAAGGCGGGCCTTGTCCCGGACACCCCGGCGCCGCAGCTCGAACTCGACGTTGAAGAGGTACTCAAAGGCCGCGCCCTGGCAGGTGCAGGTGCCGTGCCCGGTGCCGATCAGTAACGTTTGACGCTCCCCACGCTGCATCCGCGCCACCGCCTCGTCAAGCCCCACCGCAGCCTGCGCCGCGTGCCCGGCCGTGCAGACCGAGAGGCTGTTTTTCTCCGGGCCAAGTCCCTCGGTGGCATCAAAATGAAGCCGCGGACCTGTCGCGTTGATCAGATAGTCGTACTCCAACCGCTCCCGAGCACCGGCCTTACCTGGCTCGGTCGATTCGACCATCACGTAGGGCCGAGAGACACCCTCACTTCCATCCGGATGAAGACTCACCGCCCGCGCCTGCCGGAAAATCACCCCCGTCTTCTCGTAGACAGGCGCCAGCGGAAAGGTGACCTGCTCGGGTGTCATCACCCCGACGCCCACCCAGATGTTCGACGGAATCCAGTTCCACCGGCTATTCGGCGAAACCACGACCACCTCGTGGTTCTCGCCAAGCTTCCGACGGGCGTGCAGCGCCGCGGTGTGCCCCGCAATGCCCGCACCCAGGATGAGAAGGCGCGCCATGGTTGATCCTCGCGGAAGGGCCCAGATCCGGCGGTCCGCCTCCATCGGCGTTCCTTCCCCCGGGGGGGCACCTCGCTGGCCGCGACCCCGGAACCCAGGCGACAATAATATATTGTATCGCCCGTCAGTTATATAGTCAATCGACTGGGTCCCTGCCTCGATAATTGGCGATCCGCCCGGTCTCGGCTCAACGTTGACTATTCAACTGGCGGACAATATAGTAGAGCGACGTAGGGACTGCCGGGGCGGCCGACCGACGAGTGGTCGGGAGCGGGCAAGCGGCGGGATGGATGGGACGGGTCGATGCGCGACCCGGGAGGTGGTGGATGGCCACGGCGACCGAAAAGCGAACCGGGGCAATCGGCAGGGTCATACGGGTGCTGTTAGGGATCGCGCTCGCGG
>DAHZZC010000081.1 GCA_027435495.1 Planctomycetales bacterium | reverse complement strand
GCGGCCGAAGCCGCCGTCGACTTCCTGGACCGGGAAGTCGGCCTCGGTCACGTCGTAAAACTCCTTCGATTGCGCGGCCCCGCCGGCGGCCCAGAGGAGTTTCTTTCCGTCTTTTTCGAAGTGGAAGTTGGCTGCGCGGTCGTTGTAGGAGCGTCGATAATTGGCCCCCACATAGCCGATCGGCACGGAATCCTCGGTGGCGCGGACCTCGACCTTCCACTTCTGGTACTCGGACCAGAGGCGCCGACCGCTGAGGTACCAGAGGAGCGTGGCGCCCATGGCCAGGGTCGCCAGAGTGGCGGTCAGCTTGAGGACGAGTCGCCAGGGTCCGGCCTGGGGAGCCTGAGGGTGGGGAGGGGTTGGATCGCTCATGGTTTTTCCGTCTCAACGATGGGTCTGAGGAACGGGATGACAGCCACCGCCGCTTCGTCCTCTCGGATCGTGAGCTGGGCGTCGACGGGGAGGCCGGCATGGCCCTGCGACCGGCCGTTAGGCCATCGGATTGTGATCTGGTCGATGGAGCTCGCGTCGCCGAGTCCGAAGTGGAGGGAGACGTCGGAGGCGGAAAGGAAGCTGCCGCCGCGTCGGACCACTCCGATCTGAGTTCGCCCGGCTGCCTGGATTTCGACACGAGCCCCGAGTGCCTCGCGATTGGGGTGCTGGCCGACGAGGCGGATGCGGACGGCATGCGTGGTACGTCGGCCGTTGTTGACCAGGACGCGGAGCGGGCCGTCGATTGTGGAGACGACCAGGTCGAGGTCGCCGTCGTTGTCGAGGTCACCCACGGCGGCGCCTCGTCCGGATCGGAGCCGATCCAGGTTGGGGCCCCACAACTCGGTGGCGGGTTCGAATCGGCCGCCGCTCGTGTTTCTCAGGAAGAGGAGGGGCTGGTCGTAGTCGGCGTCGGGGACGCCGGGGTAGACGTGTCCGTTGGCCTGGAAGAGGTCCAGCCAGCCGTCGTTGTCGAAGTCGGCCAGGGCGAGCCCCCAGCCGACGAATCGGAGGGTGTTGACGCCCACGAATGAGCCGGTTGAGATGTCTTCGTAGAGATGGTTTCCCAGGTTGCGGTAGAGTCGTGTACCCTCGTGTCGAAAATTGGTGAAGGCGAGGTCGAGCTGGCCGTCGCCATCCACGTCGGCCACGTCGATGCCCATGCTTCCCTCGGCGATCCCCATGGGACTGACCGCGACTCCGGCCTCGTGGGCTACCTGCTGGAATCGGCCGTTGCCCAGTCCTCGGAAGAGGTCGTTACTCTGGGTATCGTTGGTGACGAAGAGGTCAAGGCGGCCGTCGTTGTCGAGGTCGGCGAAGAGCGCGGCCATCCCCTTTCCATCGGAACGGGCGACGCCTGATGAGGAGGTGATGTACTCGAAGGTGCCGTCGCCCCGGTTTCTCCAGAGGATGTCAGGCTGACCCGGCAACGCGGTCGGCCCGCGAAAGACCGGGAAGCCGGGAAGGTAGTCGAGCGGGGGCGCTGGATGGATCGGGTCGGCCTCGAGATAGTTGGTGACGTAGAGGTCGGGCCAGCCGTCGCCGTCGACATCGCCCCAGGTGGCGCCGACGCCCCAGTATTCGTCGTGCAGTCCGGAGCGAGCGGTGACGTTGAGGAAGGTGCCGTCGCCCTGGTTTTGCCAGAGGACGTCGGGGCCGAGCTGGGCGATGAAGAGGTCGAGGTCGCCGTCGCCGTCGTAGTCGGCCGGGGCCACGGCCTGGGACCATCCGGTGTGGTGCAGGCCGGATGTTGCGGAGAGGTCGGTCCAGCGGCCTGGGCCGTCGTTGCGGAAGAGCCAGGGTCCGCCGGCTGGTCGGATCGATCCGTCCTCAACCCGGCTGGTCGCTGCGACGAAGAGGTCGAGGTCGCCGTCGCCGTCGGCATCGAAGAGGGCCAGTCCGGTTCCGATCGATTCCACGACCGAGCGTTTTTCCGGTTGGCCGCAGGTGGTGATGACGTCGAGACCATAATCGTGTGCCCGGTCGACGAACCACGGTCCCGTGTCGGGCTGAGTGGGAGTGGCCAGGGCGGGTGCAGGCGAGGCGGCCGTGCGCGGTCCTTCGCCGCATCGGACGGCCGAGGCGGCGAGCAGGAGGCCCGCGACCATCACCGGCCATCGTCCGAGGCCGAGCGGATGCCCGGCCTCTCGGGCAACCTGAGAGGCCCCGACCATCGGAACAGTCCCTCCCGGCGGGGATCATGGGGCTTTTGGCGACGCCTTCGGGGCTTGCCTGGTGGCCTTGTTGAAGGCACTTTCACCGTATTCTTTCCGGATGATTTCCTCGCGATCCTTCTGGGCGGCCTCGAAGCCCTCCTTGGTGAGTGGGGGCGGTTCCGGCTCGCTGCAGCCGACCACGGACGAGGCGACCATCAGAGCCGAGGCGAGCATGGCGATCATCGCACGTAATCGTCGATCGATGGGAGACATGAAACGCATCTCCTTTCCGATGAGGAAGCCTGGCCCCGGCCCGTCCCGGTCGGGCCGGAGCACGGTGAGCGAGAGCGGGCGGGGAGGCGACGAGGGTTGTCGAGGGCGGGCGGTCCGATTTCAGTACGAATCGGCTGAGATGACCTCGCTACCTGCGCGGGTGCCGAGGGCCATCCAGATCACCTGGCTGACGGACTCCTTTGCGACCCGGACGCTGCCGTCGCACATTGCCGCGTTGACGACGCTTGGGTGGTAGCTCGAAGCGGGCTTCATGATGTACCACCAGCTGATGCCGTCCATGGTGCAGCAGGTCTGGTTGGGGGTTCGGATGGTGTTGAACCAGTTGCGCCACATGCTGCCTTCCATCCAGGGGTAGCCCTTGTAGCGCCAGCCACCGCCCCAGGGAATCGGTCCGGTCACCCAGTTGATGGCGTTGCACTGCGTGACGACCTGCTGCAACTGCAAGCTCGTGGCCGGGCCGGTCGGCCGAAGCCCCGCGATGTGGTAGCAGTCGGAGACGCGGGTTCGAGGCGCGCCGGAATTGCCGTCGGGGCCCTGAGCGACCTCGGCGACGAGGAGCGTGTTGCTGGTTCCGTCGAGGATTGAGGCAATGCTGATCTGGGTTGGCTTGAACGGGCGGACGGTCGAGTCATCGTCGTAGGTCCGGCCGAAAACGCCGTCCCACTGCTGGAACCGGGGCCACCACGAGCCCGAGTTCCAGGCGTAGTTGGTTCCATAAAAGAAGTATCCGTCGTTGTTGTTTGAGGTATTAACCTCGGACGGACAAATATAGATAGAAACTCGGGCCCGGCCTGCGGTGAGGCTGGAAGGGTCGGTCCAGATCCATCGGCTGGGGAGGTTGAAATTGATCGAGTTGTAGATGGAGACCTGCTCCATGAAGGGGAGCATTGCGATGTGAGGGCTGATCGCTCCGGCACCCTCACCGGGCGGGAAGACCTCCCAGGTGTCGTTGTAGTTGTGGATCGCCAGACCCATCTGCTTGAGATTGTTGCTGCATTGCGCGCGGCGAGCGGCCTCGCGTGCGGCCTGGACGGCGGGTAAGAGCAGAGCGATCAGCACAGCGATGATCGCGATCACGACCAGGAGTTCGATCAGTGTGAAACCAGACCGAATGCGGAGCCTCATCGCAGAATCTCCCCATGGAACAGAAGGGACTCTTCGGAAAGAGCGCAAGAATGGAGAGGAACGAATGCTCGTTCTGAGTGGCCCCCGAGAGGAGGGGGTCATGAGAAAGTGGAGAGGTTGCTAGATATCCTAAGGAACCAGGATTGAGTCATCCTGACACATCTCAATCTACAGTTGGCAACAAGGGGATGCTAACCAGGCGGCGTCGCCCTGTCAAGGACCTGGTTCGGCTTAATCGATCAGGTTTTCATGTCGCCCGATCGCGTCGAGGGTAGGATTGTCGGGGATGCGTCGGGCGCGGAAGCGGGGCGGATAGTGGTCGGTTGGTTCGAGGAGGTCGCCGACGAGCGGGGCGATTTGGTGCCAGTCGGCGATGGCGGCGGGTCGGTCGTTTCCGTGCTTCATGATGACGATGCGGTCGGTGACCGGGAGGAGCGAGTCGACGTCCTCGCCCCAGACGCAGTAGCTGATGACCTCGCCGCTGGGCTTCTCGACGGCGGAGAAGGTGGCGACGAACGGAGCGTCCTCGTCATCGGGCGAGCGAGCGGCTTCGAGGAGCCGCTTTTGCTCGGCATGGAGCGAGCCGAGCCACTGGACGGCCATTCGCTTGAAGCGAGGGTAGGCGGCCGAATGGGGCGGGGGCATCCAGTCGATCCACTCGCCCTCCTCGAGGATCAGGGCGCCGGCGCCGAGAGAATAGGGGCCGCCCTGCACCTGTGCGGCGAGCTCGGCCATCATGGAGAGGCCCTCCTCGTCCTCCGAGCCGGTGATGAGCAGGTGGTCGCGGGTGGGTGCCATGGCGACGGGCCGGCCGGCGAGTTCGAAGGAGGCGATCCGGTCGACCAGAATGAGCCGAGAGGCGTCGTAGGTATCGCCAGAGTTAAAGCAGTAGAGGTTCTCGCCGATTTTACCGTAGCTGGTGGTGGTCTCCTCGAGATTGCGGCGGGCGACCTCCATGGCCTCGTAAACCGAGACGCCCCAGTCTTCGAGGTTCTCGGCGGTGATCGACTGGACCGATTCGGGCCAGTCGTAGGCGAGGCAGGCGAGCAGGTGCTCGCCGATCGGTTCGTGGGGGAGATCGGCCAGGCTGGATCCCTGATCGCCGATCCGGCCGCGGAGCCGTTCCTGCTCGACGGCGGCCCGTGGCCAGATCCTTGGGCGAAGGTCGTGGCTGGCCGATTCGAAGTCGTCGGGAAGCTCGCGACGATGCGCCAGGGCCAGCGATCGGACACAGGCGCGGATGAACTCGCCTCGGTGCGAGAATGGGAGCTGGCGATAGTTTCCGTAGATGTTCCCCAGGTTCATCACTCCGACGGGTTCGCCGTCGCGGATCCGGGTGATTCGCTGCTCGGCGGGATCGAACTGGAATTCGTCGTCGGCCTCGCTTGAATCGCGGATGGCTCGCAGCAGCCGGGCGGCGAAGCGGGAGTAAGCGAACCGATCGAGGAGGCGGCCGAGGTATCCCATGCGGAGCATCCCGGCGCTCGGCCGGCTCGTGCGGAGTGTCGGGGGATCGACCCCCTCGGATCGATCGACCCGGCCATCGTACAGTCGCCGTCGGACTTCGGCGAGAGAGCCGTTCGCCTCGGCGACGCGAAGGCCCGGTCATCCGCCACGGAGATACAGAGGGAGAATCCAGGACATTTGGAATGTTTCTTTGTGAGTCTGTGTCTCTCTGGTGAAAGGAAGACGGATCATTATCTCGTGGCCCGGGTGAACTTCAGGACGCCATCGTTCAACCGCGACCATCGCAGGCTGAGCAGGTCGCGCAGGTAGTTCTGGGGCATGATCCAGGGCGGTTGCGGCCCCTGCTTGACGAGTGCCCCGGACCCGCGCCGGACATAGCCAGACATCAGCGGGAGCAAATCTCGTCCGACGTTCGGATTCAGGTCGCAACGGGCGACGCAACGGCTGTAGCCCCGACGTTTCATGTGATTCAAGAGCCGGCAGACGTATTGAGCGGTCAACTCGGCACGCAAGGTCCACGAGTTATTGGCGTAGCCGGCGCAGAAGGCGGCGTTGGGAACGTTGCCGAGCATCACGCCCCTGTAGGTCAGGCATCGACTCGGTTCCAGGACCTCGCCGTCGACCTCGAGCCGCAGGCCGCCCCAGGCCAGGAGGTTCAGGCCGGTCGCGGTGACGATGATGTCGGCCGGGATCTCGCGGCCGGATTTGAGCTGGATTCCCTTCGGAAGGAACCTCTCGACCTCGTCGGTGACCATGGAGGCGAGCCCCGACCGGAGCGCCCGGAAGAAGTCGCCGTCGGGGACGAAGCAGAGGCGTTGGTCCCAGGGCTCGTACCTCGGCTGGAAGTGGGTATCGAGGTCCATCTCGGGCGGTAACTGGCGGGTCAGGCCGCGCCGTAAGAGGGCCTTCGCCTCAGCGGGCTTCCGGCGGCAGAATCGATAGAGGTACATCGACAAAAGGATGTTCTTCCATCGAACGAGCCGGTGACCGATCTGGCCCGGCAGGTATCGGCGGATCGACCGGGCGGCGTGGTCCTCGGCGGGGATGGAAAGGATGTACGAGGGAGAGCGCTGAAGCATTGTCACGTGCGCGGCGGTCTCTGCGAGCGCGGGAACCAGCGTCACGGCCGTGGCACCACTGCCGATCACCACGACGCGACGATCGCGGTGGTCGAGATCCGCGGGCCAGTTCTGGGGGTGGACGAGCACACCCTGGAAGGCGTCGCGACCGGCAAAATCGGGCAGATAGCCTTCCCGATAGCTATAATAGCCGCTGCACATGAAGAGAAAATTGCAGGTCAATCGGATGGGCTCCCGGCTCTCGCCGACCTCGGCCTCGATCGTCCAGCGGTCCTCTGTCGAGGACCAGGAGGCCGAGATCACCCGGTGTCCGAAGCGGATCTGGCGGTCGATCCCGAAGTGCTGGGCGGTCGCGCGCAGGTACTCGAGGATGGCGGGTCCTTCGGCGATCGACCTGGCGTCTTCCCACGGTCGGAAGGAATATCCGAGCGTGAACATATCGGAGTCGGACCGGACGCCGGGATATCGGAACAGGCTCCAGGTTCCGCCGAGGTCATTGCGTGCTTCCAGGATCGCGAAATTCCGCGACGGGGAGCGCTTTTGCAGGTAATATCCGGCCGCGATTCCGGAAATACCGGCGCCGACGATGAGGACATCCAGATGCTCGACCGACATCTTCCCCCCTGAAGCGGGCCCCGGAGCGTGCTCGGCGGCCCGACCCGCCGAGTGGGATCGATTGTACCACGAGCCTCGCGGGGACGTCCCGGGACTCAGGCGAGGATCTCGCGGATTGGCTGGCCGTGGTCGATGTCGAGCCGCTTGCGGCCGGGGAGTTCGAGGCGCCGGCTGTCGAGGCCCAGTTGATGGAGGATTGTGGCGTGAATGTCGGTGACGTAGTGGCGATTCTCGACGGCGTGGAAGCCGATCTCGTCGGTGGCGCCGTGGACGACGCCGCCCTTCAGCCCGCCGCCGGCCATCCAGACGGTGAAGCCGTAGATGTGGTGATCGCGGCCGTCTCCGCCCTGGGATCCGGGGGTCCGGCCGAACTCGGTTCCAAAGACGACCAGGGTTTCGTCGAGCAGGCCCCGCCGCTTCAAATCGACCAGCAGGCCGGCGATCGGCTGGTCAATCTTGCGGCAATTCGCGGCGTGATTGTTTCGGAGACCACTGTGGGCGTCCCAGACGCCGGCGCCTCCTGCGCCATGCTGGACCTGGATGAAACGGACGCCACGCTCGACGAGCCGCCTCGTGGCCAGGAGCTGTTCGCCGAAGGGTCGAGAGACCGGATCATCCAGCCCGTAGAGCCGGTGCGTCGATTCGGGTTCGCCGCGGAAGTCGAGGGCCTCGGGAAGCGATCGCTGCATCCGGAAGGCCAGCTCATACGACTTGATCCGCGCTGAGAGGGCAGGATCGCCGGGATAGGACTCGCCACGGAGGCGGTCGAGCCGGTCGACCAGGGAGAAGCCCAGCCGCTGTTCCTCGGTGGAGAGATCCCCTTCGGGACGGGCGTAGTCGAGGGGGTTGGTGGGATCGACCCGGATCGGGACGGCGTCGTGCTCGGGGCCGAGGTAGTGGCCGTCGGATTTGTTCCAGTATTCGCGGTGTCCGATCGAGACGAATTGCGGGAGGTCGTCGTTGAGTGTGCCGAGCCCGTAATGGACCCAGGCGCCGAGGTTGGGGAACTCGCCGTCGAGCATGTGCCGACCGGAGTGGAATTGCGTCTGTGCTCCGTGGTTGTTGTCGGTTGTGTAGATGGACCGGACCACGGCGAGGTCGTCGACGCAGCCGCCGAGGTGTGGCAGCCAGTCGCTGACCTCGATCCCACTCTGCCCATATTTTTTGAAGCCGACCTGAGTTGGGAAGAGGGTGTTTCGCTGCTGGCCGTTGGCGTCGTTGACGACGACCACCCGGGAGAGTGCGAGCTTCTTCGGGTCGAGGGCATTCTTGTAGGGTGTGGCCTCGATGGACTTGCCGGCGAACCGGTTCAGCTCGGGCTTGGGATCGAACGTTTCTAAATGGCTGACGCCCCCGTTCATGAACAACCAGATCACGGCCCGTGCCATTGGCGGGAAGTGCGGCTTGCCGTCCGGGGGCGACCATCCGGCCTCGGAGCCGAGCGAGACGCGGTCGCGGTGCAGGATCGCGGCCAGCGCCAGTCCGGTGAAGCTGGTGCCGAGCCCAGCGAGGAAGTCGCGTCGGCTGGGGGCGGGATGAGGGTGCGGCATGGGCTCGGCCCCTATCGGATGGTGACGAAGTCGTTGTGATTCAGGAGAGCCTGCACGAGGTTGACCCGGGCGCGGAGGTTTGGGTCGGTGGTGTTTCGAGCCTTCAGAATGGCTCGCCATTGCGCGAGGGTCAGTTCGCAGGCTGTGCGCTCGTCGGGAGTTGGGGCCTCGCCGAGGATGGTTTCGAAGGCCGATCGAATGAATTCTGGGTCATTCGTTGTGCCGATCTGAGCGGTGATCCGGCCGGCCATCGACAGGGCGAGCTTGCTGTTTGAGAGGGCCAGCGCCTGGGCCGGGACGATGCTCTCGGAGCGGCGGTAGCACTCGATCACGCTGGCGTCGTCGAATGTCGCGAGGAACCTTGGATAGTCGTTGTGGGAATGGAAGAAGTAGAGGCTCCGTCGCCGGGAGGCTTCGTCGTTTGAGGGGACGGGCGGTCCGCCGATCGTCTCGTCGAGCGATCCGGCGAGGCGGAGCAGGCTATCGCGGACGACCTGCGCCTCCATTCGGGTCGAGTTCATCCGCCAGTAGAGGCGGTTCTCAGGGTCGGCAACGAGAGTTGCCGGATCGGCTCCGCGGGCGGAGGAGGTCCGCCTGTAGGCGTCGGAGGTGACGATCAGCCGATGCAGCCGTTTCAGGCTCCAGCCGTGGTCCATGAAGTCGATAGCGAGCCAGTCGAGCAGTTCGGGATGAGTTGGCGGCGTTCCCTTCCGGCCGAAGTCGGCGACGGACGGCACGAGGGGCGCGCCGAAGTGTCGCATCCAGACGTGATTGACGGCCACGCGGGCTGTGAGCGGGTTCTTCCGGTCGGCGATCCAGCGGGCCAGAGCCGATCGCCGGCCGGTGCTGGTCGATGGGAACGGCATTCTCTGCGAGGCTGCCGGCTCAACGTTGGACTCGAGCGTTTTTCGGGCGCCGGCGATCGGAGTGTAGAGATCCCCTGGCGCTTCGAGCTTCTTGCGAGCCGCGTCGACGGCCTTTCGGGCGGGGTCGAGCTTTTTGGGATCCGGTTTGCCGGCCGCAAAGGTTGCGCGGGCGAGGTCGAGCTCGGCACTCGCGAGGGCCGCTTGCCGTTCGAGCTTCGAGGCCTGCGAGATGAGGTCGCTGGCGGGAATACCCTGAGACCGGGCCCGATCCGCCCTGGCCCGGGCTCGAAGCGAATCACGATTCGCTTCGGCCGACGCGAGTGTCCTCGTCGCGAGGGTCCAGGAGAATAGATCCAGGAGCATCGGGCCGCGTGTCCATCCGGAGGTCGCGAGGGCGATTCGGCCCCGTTCCTTCGCGATTGCCGCGCGCGCGGCCTCGATCTTCGCGTCCGCTTCTTTCAGGAGGTCCGCGACGACGAACGACCGCAAACCCGGTGTGGCGGCCTCGGAGGGGAGCGTGACGGGCTCGATCGCGATCCCCTCGGGTGCCAGCAGCGCCGGCAGGCCCGGCTTCATGGGTCGATCCTTCCTCGGACGTCGTTCGTCGCCCCGGATGAAGAGGAACGTTGGGGCGTCGAGGTTGGCATCGAAGGCACGAGGAAGGCCGTTGCGGTCGAGGTCAGGCGTGCCGGGGAGGACGTCCGTTCGGAGCTGGTACGGCTCGAAGAAGGCGCGGAAGCGGTAGTAATCCGGCTGGCCGATCGGGTCGTACTTGTGATCGTGGCACCGGGCGCAGTTGAGGGTCAGGCCGAGGAAGGCCTTGCTCGTATGCTCGACGACCTCTTCCAGCCAGGTGTTTCGGTTGAAGAGGAAATAGGGGCGGGCGAGGAATCCGGTCGCGCGGAGGCGGCCCAGGTCGTTCGGCGATTGCTCGTCGGCGGCGAGCATCTCGCGAATCATCTGGTCGTATCCGACGTCGTGGTTGAGTGATTCGACGACCCAGTCGCGCCAGTGCCAGATGTGTTTCTGGCTGTTGCGCAGCTCTTTTCCGAGGCCCCACCAGTCGCTATATCGCCAGATGTCGAGCCAGTGGCGTCCCCATTGCTCGCCGTGGTGGGGGCTTGCGAGTAAACGGTCGACGACCTTTTCGTAGGCGTCGGGCGATCGATCGGCCTGGAAGGCGGCGCGTTCGGCGGCGGTCGGAGGCAGGCCGATCAGGTCGAGCGTGACTCGCCGGAGCCAGATTCCCGATGGGGCGGGCGGTTGCGGCTTCAGTCCCTGCTTCGCCCATTGCCTGGCGAGGAAGGCGTCGATCGGGTTGCCTCCCCCGTTTGGCGGCACTCCCGGACGCACCGGTGGGCGGAACGACCAGTGGTCGCGCGGGTCGGGCTCGGGGCGATCGTCGGCCGGGGCTCTGGCTCCCTGCTCGATCCAGGCACGGAGCACCGCGATCTGATCGGGAGCGAGCCCGACGCCCTCGCTGGTCGGCGGCATCCGATCGTCGCCCTCGCCGCTCACGCGATCGATGAGCGGGCTCTCGCCGACCGATCCCGGGACGATCGCCGGCCCGCCGTCGCCTCCGGCGAGGATCGCCCGCGCGGTGTCGACGCGCAAACCCGACTCCTGCTTCAGTGCTCCGTGGCAGGCGAAGCACCGGGCGGAAAGGATGGGCTTGACCTGCCGGGCGTAGTCGACGCGATCGGCCGCGTGCGTCGAGGAGATCGCCAACGACCCGGCCAGAAGGGCCAGGACGCCCGATCGACGAGCCAGAGAGCCGTCGCCGTTTCGAATCACGGGGGTGGTTCCTGAGGGCGAGGAGGGTTCGGTAGGCGTCCCTCATCCTAATCGGAATCGACCTCCGATCCCAGAGGGGCCAGGCGTTCCTCTCGCGAGCCGGGGCGACCAGGGCTTGCATCGCCGGCGCAGGACCGGGAAGATCGGTTTTGGATGGAGTCGTCCGCGGCGAGGAAGGCGATCGAGCGTGAATGGGCCGACGTCGGCTGATCCTCTCGAAAACGTCGGTGGACGGGTCCGTCCGAGGAGTCAAGCGACGCATGTCCACAGCGACGACGATCGACCTGATCGCCGAGGCTCAGGTCACCGAGGAGCGGTTCCTCCGCCAGATCTTCGTGCGCGACCAGATGGCCGAGTGGTCGAAGCACCCGCTCATCATGGCCCGGGCGGACGGCGTCCATTACTGGGACGTGCAGGGCCGGCGCTACCTTGATGCGCTTTCGGGGATCTATGTCGCCTCGGTGGGCCACAACAACCGCCGCGTGATCGAGGCGATCCGCCGGCAGTTGGACGTTCTGCACTTCTCGCCGCCGATGCACGGGACCAACCCGGTCGCTGTTCAGCTTGCCAACCTGCTGGCCGAGCTGACCCCGGGCGACCTCTCGACGGTCAAGTTCCAGTGCGGCGGCTCCGAGGTCACGGAAGCGGCCATCAAGCTTGCGCGCCAGTATCATCGTCTCACTGGATCGCCGGGCAAGTACAAGATCATCAGCCGATACCAGTCGTGGCACGGCTCGACGCTGGCCTCGCTCTCGGCCTCGGGGCTGAAGTCGCGGAAGACGGTCAACGAGCCGATGGCGCCGGGCTTCCTTCACGTCTTCCCGCCGACCTGTTATCGGTGCCCGTTCGGCAAGACCTACCCCGATTGCGGTGTGACCTGCGCCACGATTGTCGAGCAGGTGATTGCGATGGAGGATCCGGCGACGGTGGCTGCGGTCATGGTCGAGCCGATCGGCCACACCGGTGGGGTGATCGACCCGCCCGACGAATATCTACCGATCCTCCGCGAGATCTGTGATCGCCAGAACATCCTGCTCATTTTCGACGAGATCATCACCGGGGTCGGCCGGACCGGGCGGATGTTTGCCGCGGAGACTTTCGGCGTCGTGCCGGATGTGCTTTGCACGGCGAAGGGACTGAGCGGCGGTTATGCCCCGCTTTCGGCGATGATCTGCCGGCGCCCGATCGCTGACGCCTTCTGGGGACCGATCGAGGAGAATCCGGGATTCGTGGAGGGCCACACCTTCGAGGGGAACCCGATTTCCTGCGCCGCAGGGATCGCCGTCCTCCGCGAAATCCTCGAGCGTGATCTTCTGGGCAACGCGAGGCAACAGGGCGAGCGGCTCCGATCGGGCTTCGAGGGGCTCGCGGCGAAGTACGGCGTGATCGGCGATATTCGGGGCAAGGGCCTGTTCCAGGCGGTTGAATTTGTCCAGGACCTCGCCACCCGTCAGCCGTTCGCGGACGGTTTTGGCGTGAAGGTTGGCCGTCGGGCTCTCGACCATGGGTTGCTTTGCCGATTCGATCCGAACTGGATCGCCTTCGGCCCGCCCTTGATTTCGACGGCCGAGCAGATCGACGAGATGGTCGCGATCCTCGACCAGAGTCTGGGCGAGGTTCTGGACGAATCTGCCGCGACGGGGGCGCCTTGATCGCGGGCTGCCAGGTAGCCCCAGCCATCAACGGATGGTCTCGCGATGCTCGCGGGCGAGTTCGTCGAGGATCGGCTCGTTGGCCTCGGGGAAGGTCAGGCTGGCGAGCTGGTCGATGGGGACCCAGACGAAGCCGGTC
>DAHZZC010000080.1 GCA_027435495.1 Planctomycetales bacterium | reverse complement strand
GCCGGGCCTTGAGCCGGGTCAGCATCTCGATGCCGGTGATCTGAGGCATCCGCTGGTCCGACATCACGATATGCACCTCCTCCTCCTGCATGATCCGGTAGCCCTCCTCGGCGCTGTGCGCTTTGAGGACCCGGAACTCGCGACGGAGGAGGTCTTGCACCGAATCGCAGACGTCGGGCTCGTCATCCACGATCAGCACGCAATGCCGTGTCGTAGGCATTATGGGGCAACTCCGCAACTCCCGTTCCGTGGTGCCGAGGGATGTCGGACACCGGGGCCGGGCTCGATCGATTGGGAGGGGGCGGTGCCGGCCGGGCGATCCGCCGTGTGGGATCGGCCAGCGATCGTGCCCACCCCCGTATCCAATCCACTATATCGCCAGTTTGCCGCCGGGACGACCACCCAGGGGTGGGGGATCGGACGATTCCGGATTCCCGAAGACGGATTCCCGATGTGGATTCCGGATTCTCGAAGGCGGATTCCGGATTCTGGATTCCCGGGGGAGAGTCGCCAGGCCCTCAAGGTTGGGGCGTTGCGGAGGCCGTTGCCAGTCTTCGGGCGGGCCCATCGAGGGTTGGTTCCTTTTCGGAGGGCGATTTTGTTAGGCTGAAGACGTGCGTCAGCGACGGGAACATTGAGCCTCGAGTGATAGGAAATGCCAGCGTTCACCCACCATATATTCGTCTGCGGGAATATTCGGGCTCCCGGCCACAAGCGAGGGTGCTGCGACCCCGAGGGTTCGCAGTCGCTTCGTCAGGCGTTCCAGCGCGAGCTGAAGGCGGCTGGATTTGGGGCGATGGCGCGGGCCAACCACGCCGGATGCCTGGAGCAGTGCGAGCACGGGCCGACCGTCGTGATCTATCCCCAGGGGATCTGGTACGGGAAGGTCCGGGTGGAGGATGTCCCCCGGATCGTCGATCGGACGATCCTCGCTGGCGAGGTTCTCAACGATCTCCTGATTGAGGACGATTGCCTGAACAATCCGGATTGTCCCCACCGAGGCGGCCAGTCGGCCGGGGAGCCGGCGCGTGGTTGAGGTCGCCGAGAGTGTGGCGGGCGTCCGGGCGTCCGTCGACCGGGCCCGTGGAGAGGGTCGGGCGGTCGGACTTGTGCCGACGATGGGGGCGCTTCACGACGGCCACGTTCGGCTGATTGAGCGATGCCGTGAAGAAGCCGGTTTCGTGGTCGTCTCGATCTTCGTCAACCCGACGCAGTTCGGGCCGAACGAGGACTATACCCGGTATCCAAGAACCTTCGAGGCGGATCTCGCCCGATGTCGAGGCGCAGGGGCCGCGCTGGTCTTCGCGCCGACGCCCGAGGTCATCTATCCCTCGGGCGCGACGTCGACGTTCGTCGAGGTTCCGGGTCTCTCCGAGGTGCTCGAAGGTGCGAGCCGCCCGGGACATTTTCGGGGCGTGGCGACGGTCGTGCTGAAGCTTTTTGAGATTGTCCGGCCGGACCTCGCGATTTTCGGTCAGAAGGATTACCAGCAGCAGCTTGTGATTCGTCGGATGGTAAACGACCTGCACGTGCCGGTTCGGATCGTCACCGAGCCGACCGTGCGCGAGGCCGACGGCCTGGCGATGAGCAGCCGGAACCGCTACCTCGATCCGGCTCAGCGGCAGACGGCCCTGGGGCTCTTCCGGGCGCTCGCGGAGGCGCGTCGGGCGGTCGCTGGTGGAGAGACGTCGGCCGATCGGGTTCGACAGATCTTGAGAGAGACCCTAGAATCCTCCGAAGGCGTTCGACTCGACTATGCCGAGGTCGCCGACGGGAAGACCCTCGAACCAATCGACCGGCTCGGTGGCGGAATTCGGGCGGTGGCGCTGGTCGCGGCCTGGGTGGGCTCGACCCGGCTGATCGATAACCTGGCCCTCACGGAGTGATCGACTCATCATGCAGCTCTCCGTATTGAAGAGCAAGCTGCACCTCGCGGCCGTGACCCGCAGCGACCTGAACTACCACGGGAGCCTGACCGTGGACCCAATCCTGCTGGAAGCCGTCGGGCTGCTGCCTTACGAGGAGATTGTCGTGAGCAACGTGGCGACCGGCGCCCGGGCCACGACTTACACGATCCCGGGCCGTCCGGGCGAGGGAGCGATTGAGCTCAACGGCGCCATGGCGCGGCTGGGGGCCGTCGGCGACCGGGTGATCGTGATGGCGTTTGCCCGGATGTCGCCCGAGGAACTGGTCGGCCATCGCCCCCGCGTCGTCGCGCTCGACGACCGCAACCGGATCGTGGAGTGGATCGATTATCCCCCGCTCTCGGCTGACGGACCGCTCGCCGAATGGCTCGTTACGGAGACGGCCTGAGCGCCGCCCCAGGGACCCCGGAGGCTCGCCCGTCGCATGGCGCCTATTCTTTTCAAGATTCCGCTAACCATCCCGTACCTCGGCCACTTCGACGTGCCGATCTACGGCTTCGGGATGATGCTGGTCATGGCGTTCGTCTTCGCCCCCTGGCTCGCCTGGTGGCGAGCCCGCCGTGAGGGGCTCAACGGCGATATCATCCTCGACGTCGGCTTCTGGATCTTCGTCTGCGGCCTGATCGGCGCCCGGGCCCTCTACTGCATCGAATACTGGGGCGTCGATATCCACAGCCTGTCCGACGCCCTTCAATACTGGCGGGGCGGTATCGTTTATTATGGCGGTGTTCTGGGGGCAGCGATGGGATTTCTCGCCTTCTGGTGGTTCCATCGGTTCCCGATCCGGCCCTATGTCGATGCGATTGCGCCTTCGATCGCACTGGGGACGGCGTTCGGGCGCATGGGGTGCTTCCTCAACGGATGTTGCTATGGCGACACCTGTTCCCTTCCCTGGGCGATGCGGTTTCCGGCGGGTTCGCCGCCCTGGGCCGACGAGGTCAGAAATGGTCTGATCTCGCAGGGATCGGCGACCTCCCTGGCTCTGCATCCTACCCAGCTTTATTCGGCGATTGACGGTGTGGTGCTGCTGGTCCTTCTCTCGGCGTATTATCCGCTTCGAAGGAGGGACGGGGAGGTCATTGGCGTCCTGATGCTCGCCTATCCGGTGACCCGGTTTCTGATCGAACAGCTTCGGAATGACGAGCCCGGGATCTTCCTGGGGATGACCATCTCGCAGACGATCAGCGTTGTGGTGTTTGCCGGGGCCATCCTCTACTGGGTCTGGCTCTCGCGGCAGCCGGCGGTCCGATATGTCGATGAGGCGCGGGTGGCTGGCGAGTCGGGCGTGCCGGCCTGACCCGGTGCGCCGGCTCACGGGACCGGGATGTGGTCGAGGATGCGCCGGAGTAGATCATCGGCGGAGAGCCCCTCGGCATCGGCCTCGTAGCTGACGAGGATGCGGTGGCGCATGATGTCGCGGGCGAGGCTTTTGACGTCGTGCGGCGTAACGAAGTCGCGGCCGGCGAGCAGGGCGTGACTTCGGGCGGCGCGGACCATTGCGATGGTCGCGCGGGGGCTGGCACCCAGTTCCAGGAGCGGGGTGATTTCGAGGCCGTAGGCGGCCGGGTCTCGGGTGGCGCGGACGAGATCGACGATGTACTCCTTGATGGCGGGGGCGATCTGGATCGAGGCGGCCATCGCGCGGAAGCGGGCGACGTCGTCGGGTCCGTAGAGGGGTGGCTCGTGGTCGGCGACAGGCTCGGCGACGCTCGGGAGGTCGAGCATGGCGAGCTCGGCGTCGCGCGAGGGGTATTCGACGACCAGCTTCATCAGGAACCGGTCGAGCTGGGCCTCGGGGAGTGGGTAGGTTCCCTCATGCTCGATTGGATTCTGGGTGGCGAGGACCCAGAAGGTATCGGGCAGGTTGATGGTCTCGTCGCCGACGGTGATCTGCCCCTCCTGCATCGCTTCGAGGAGGGCGCTCTGGACCTTGGCTGGTGCGCGGTTGATCTCATCGGCGAGGAGGACGCTGGTGACGATCGGCCCGGGTCGGACGTCGAAGGTCCCGGTGGCGGGGCGGTAGATCTGCGTTCCGGTGAGGTCGGCGGGGAGCAGGTCGGGCGTGAACTGGATGCGTCGGAAGGGGAGGTCGAGGGCCTGGGCGAGCGCCCGGACGGCCCGGGTCTTTGCCAGTCCGGGGACGCCCTCGATCAGGACGTGGCCGCCGGCGAGCAGGGCGATGACCAGCCGCTCCAGAAGCCCGCGCTGGCCGACGACCTGGGTCTCGACCCGGTCGAGGAGCTGGAGGAGCCCGGAGCGGACGTTAGCGAGGGCCGGCGTCGTCGGTTTCGGGGGGGGCTCGGCGAAGAGGTCGCGCAGGTCGGGCTCGGTCATGGAACCTGGCTCGGGGGGCGGGTCGGGACGGGGCGGTTGGGTTTGCGGTCAACGACGACCGACCGGGCGTCAGTCCCTCGGTGGCGGACAGAGGGGCCGGCGCCCGGTGGATCGATCGTCGGGGATGGGGTCGAGTCGGATCATTCCTTCGACGCCCTCCGCCGCTCCATCAACCGGCGGAGGATGTCGTTGGCGGCCTCGCTGGAGTCCTTCGACGAGGCCGCTTTACTGGCGGGCGTCGCCTTGGCCTGCTCTTTCTGCGCCTTCTTGGCGGCGTAGAAGGGGTTCGACTCGTCGAGGAACTCCTCCTCGATACTGCTGGACGCTGGCTCCTCGTCGTCGTCGCCAGCCGCTTCCTCATTTTCCTGATCGTCGTCGAGCTTATCGTAGATGTTATCCTCTTCCGTGGTATCGGCTTCGGCGGAGAGATCGTCGGCGGTATCGGCGGCCTCGGCGGTCGGTTCCTCCTCGGGCTGCCGCTCGTATTCGTCGTCGCTGGCGGATGGGGGCGGGACGGGCTTGGGGGGTGTGGACTTCGAGTCCTTGAAGGCGGTGATGGTGATGGTGTCGCCGCCGTAGACGGTCGGGTTTTCGGCCGAGGTGCCAGCGCCCTCGCCGAGGAGCCAGGAATCGATCTCATCGCCGGAGACGTCGTCTGGCGAGGCCGGCGCCGCGGGCTTGGCGGCTGGGGCCGCCACGGCGGCGGCTGGGGCGACGGCCGCCGGGGCCGGCCTGGCCGCCGGGGCACCAGCGATCGAGACAGCAAATGTCAAGGGGCCAACCTGAACCAGGTCGCGGTCCTTCAATCGGCATTCGGCCGTGAGCGCCTTGCCGTTGACCAGCGTCCCGTTCCGACTGCCCAGGTCGCGGACCATCACCGCGTCGGCTGTGATGGTGAACTCGGCGTGCTCGCGGCTAATTTGCTCGCTGATCGGTCGCAGGTGGCACGTTTCGCCCCGGCCGATCTTGAATGTGGGCCCGGACAGGGGAATGACTTTCCCCTCGGGCTTCCCCCGCACCACCACCAGTTGCACTTTCATGATTACCGTCCCCGACCCCGGGGGTCCTCAACGACAGAGATCCGTTCCCAATCGACCAGGTCCTGTACCTCCGGCCCAGCCCTTCGGCCGGAATCGGGCGACCGGCGCACACCGGCGTCCCGACATCGGCCGACGCCATGGTCCTCACGGGGCTCGCCACCAGCCCAGGATGATGTCTATTCGGAAATCATGGGGACAACAAGGCCATCTCGGCGCGGCGCGACCCCTTCTGTCTTGACGACCTGCTCCCACGACCAGTCTTCGTCAATTCGTCGGACCGATGCGGAGGAGGGGATCGAGGCAGAGGGGTCTTGCTAACATCTCAATCGAGCGTACGTCCTCATTGTAGCCTATTGTTTCGGACTTCCAAGATCCCAGGTCGAGGGGAATTCGGACCCGGCTGGTTCTGGGCTTCGGGATGGGGAAGCCGTCACGGGAATTGGGCCTATCGCGAGGCGGTCCAGGCCGGGTCTCGGTATCGCGACCGTTCCAGTTCGTCGGCGCGGTTGCGAAGGCCGGTGGGCCATTGGGACGGCTCCGGGACCAGGCCAAGAATCTCGGCGATCGCCGGGGCGATGGCATCGGCCCAGGTTTCAGGCGATCGGTCGGGGCCCGAGAGGTCGCGCAGCCCGGGAAGTTCGGGGACATCCGGCGACCGGCCCAACAGGATCGAGCCGTGCTGAAGCAGCGCGCCCTCGCGACGCCGCTGGGCGCTGCCGACAACCTTGTGCCCGTTCCAGACGAGGTCTTCAGGGTCTCTGCCGCGGAAGCAGAGCAGGGGCCTCGCCGCGAGGGTTGGGGGGATGGGCTCGGTCGGCTCGCCGCGACGGCGGGCCTCAACCCCCTGGACGGCCAGCACCGAGGCCATCGCCGCGTGGACCGCGCGGTACATCGAGGTGTTTGGGCGGACGTGCGCCAGGCTCGATGGGGCGGTAATCGCATAGGTCAGCTCGTGATGATGCCAGATCGCCCCGCCACCGGTCGGCCGGCGCACGATCGCCCGGCCCCGCCAGCGAGGTTCCGACTCGACCTCAGCCATCCGCTGGAAGTAGCCCAGGCTCAAGGTCGGCTCCGACCATCCATAGAAGCGGAGATAGCACCGATCCTCGCGCGCCGAGGCTTCGAGCATCGCTTCGTCGATCGCCATGTTCGCCGGACCGTCGGCGATCAGGTACGGGAGGACCTGCATCGCCTCGACCCTTCGCCCGTCGTCCGTCGTTCGTTGCTGGTCAGACATCCGTTGCCCGTGGTCTCGTCTTTCGCCTACATTCTTGCGGGGAGCGGTCGACACCCCGCCAGGGTACTACGGCCAACCAATAACGGACAAGGATACGAATGGAAACGGACCTGCAACAGGAAGAAGAGAGCCGGCCAGGAGGGATTCCCCTCTACGTCTGGGTGATCGGGGCGGTGCTGATGGCCGTCCCGGTCGGAATGGCCTGGGGCGAGGGCGCCGACCGGCTGGAGATCCTGCCGAAGCTGATCCTCCGGGCCCTGACGGCCCTTGCCGCGCCTCTCGTCGTTCTGGCGATTCTCAGCGCGATCGTCACCAACGAGATCCGAGGGCGGCTCGGAGCCCTGATGATGGGCTTCTACCTGCTCAACACGATCGTGGCGATGGTCATCGGGCTGGCCCTCACCAACGCGATCCGTCCCGGCGTTGGGGCCTCACTCAGCCAGGCGGCATCGGGGCAGGCCCCGCCGTCGAAGTCGATGCAGGACCTCCTGGTCGATCTGATTCCTCGGAGCATCGGCGAGCCGTTCACGCAGAATCACCTGGCGCAGCTCGTCGTTCTGACGCTCGCCCTTGGCATCGGCCTGGTGAAGATCCGAGACGCCCGCAAGAGCAAGGGGGACGAATCGTTTCGCGTCGTCATCGACCTGCTGACGATCGGCTTCGAGCTGTTGATGAAGGTCTTGCTCTGGGTCGTGGCGCTCTCGCCGCTGGCGGTCTTTGGGATCGTCGCGTCGAAGGTCGGGCAGGGCGACGCGATGAAGGTGGCCGCGTCGCTCGCCTGGCTGATCGGGGTGGTCTCGGCCGGGCTGGCGCTCCAGGTCGCCTGGTATCTCATCCAGATGCTGGTGCTCGCGGGGATGAATCCGTTGCGGTTCCTGGCCGGCTCGCTGGACGTGATCGCCAACACCTTCAGCACGGCGAGCACGGCGGCGACGATCCCGATCACGCTCCGGTCGCTGTCGAAGCTCGGGGTTTCGCGGCGGTCGGGCCAGTTGACGGCCTGCATCGGAACCAACTTCAACAACGACGGCACGGCACTCTACCAGGCGACGGCCGTTCTCTTCCTCGCGCAGGCGATGGGGTACAACCTGGGTCTCGCCGATCAGGTGATGATCGTGCTGACGACGTTGATTGCGAGCGTGGGGGCGGGCGGGATTCCGTCGGGAAGCTTTGTAACACTTCCCCTGATTTTTGCGGCGGTTCGGATGCCGGTGGATCGGATCCCGATTCTGTTGACGGTCGACTGGTTCCTCGACCGGCTCCGGACGACCTCGAACGTGCTGGGCGACATGACAGTCGCGGTCCTGCTCGATCGGGTCTCGCCGCCCGTCGCGGAAACCGTCATGATTGAGGGGGCCTCGACGCCGGGAACGATCCCCTGAGATGGTCTGGACAGAAGCGTTGCGACGCGAACTATACTGGGGCAATCTCCGTCGGGGGGACGTCGGCGCCAGCCCGACGCCGGCCCGACGTCGGCCGAGACGCGATGGTGAGGCGGGCTCCGGATGTCGGATGTGGCGAAGGCAGCGAAGGCGGTGATGGTCTGGGGGATCCCACTTGTCCCCTGGACGCTACAGGAGACGGTGGTCGCCGTCTCGGATCGCATCCGGTCGCGTGAGCCGGGATTTTTCATCACCGCGAATGTACATTACGCGATGCTTTCCGAGCAGCACCCGGACCTCCGCGAGATCAACGAGCGGGCGGCCTTCATCCTTGCGGATGGCAAGCCGCTGGTCTGGGCCGCGCGGTTGGCGGGGTCCCCGATCCCGGAGCGAGTGGCGGGGAGCGACCTGATCTTCCGGCTTTGCGAGGAGGCGGCGCGCCAGCAGTTCGGAGTCTACCTGCTCGGCGGCGGCGAGGGGGTGGCGGATAAGGCGGCGGAACGCCTGGTGTCCTGTTACCCGGGTCTGCGGATCGTCGGCACCGCCTGTCCGCCGTTCGGAGAGCGGACCCCCGAACAGGAAGCCGCGATCGTCGCCGCCGTCCGCGAGGCCGCCCCGGATCTGCTGATCACGGCCTTCACGATGCCGAGAGGCGAGCGATGGATTGCGGCCCATCTCGAAGCGCTTGAGGTCCCGGTTGTGGTGAACCTCGGCGCCTCGCTCGACTTCGCCGCGGGCCGGGTCCGCCGCGCCCCGCGCTGGATGCAGAAATCGGGCCTGGAATGGCTCTTCCGAATGGCCCAGGAGCCACGCAGGCTCGCCGGCCGATACGCCCGCAATGCCTGGTTCGTGGCGAGGAAGTTGATCTTCCGTTTTCAGTAGAGATACGCATCAACCTGATGCTTCTGGAAAAATGCCATTCCGGAAAACGGAAAACAGATCCAGCGAGCAAACTCGTCCTCGATTGTCGAGTGGTGCCGGACGTCGCGGACGATCTGGCCGAATTCATCGCGGGGGAAGCTCAGGGCGCCGAGGGTGACGCCCTGGTCGAGCTTCAGGCCGTCGCCGATGTGGGGGAAGGGCGCGGGCGAGTTGCGGGATCAGGCGGCCGTAGCCCGGGTAGAGGACCTGGTTGTGGTCCTGCGCGACCGGGTTTTGACGCCGATGGTGGAGGCGGGGCGGATCGAGGCGGCGTTTTGGACAGTGCGACGCAAGGGACCTAGGATCCTATCGGGTGGTGAATCGAACAACCGGTAGGGGAATGATCGATGTTACAGACTGCGGAGCCCGAAGCGCCGGCGCGGCGTCGGGTCTGGATCTGGGGGGTACCGTTCGCGCCTCTCACGCTAGAGGAGACGGTCGCGGCGGTCTCAGAACTGATTCGGGCCCGGCGCCCGTCGTTCTTCATCACAGCGCCGACGCACTACGCGATGCTGACCGAGCAATACGCCGATCTCCGCGAGATCAACGAGCGGGCGGCGTTCATCGCGGCTGACGGGAAGCCGCTGGTCTGGGCCTCTCGGATGCAGGGTGAGCCCCTGCCCGAGCGGGTCGCCGGCAGCGACCTGATCTTCCACCTTTGCGAGAGGGCGGCGAGCGAGGGGTTTCGCGTCTTCCTGCTGGGTGGGGCCGCGGGGGTTGCGGAGGTGGCGGCAAGCCGGCTGGTCGAGCGTTACCCGGGCCTCAACATTGTCGGCACCGAGTGCCCGCCGTTCCGCCCGACAAGCCCTGAGGAAGAAGCCGCGATGCTCGACCGAATCCGGGCGGCCGAGCCGGATCTGCTGTTCGTCGCCTTCGGGCAGCCGAAGGGCGAGCGGTGGATTCTCCGCCATTACGAGGCGCTGGGCGTGCCGGTCAGCGTGCAGGTCGGTGCCTCACTCGATTTCGCCGCGGGCCGGGTCCGCCGCGCCCCGCGCTGGATGCAGAAATCGGGCCTCGAATGGCTCTTCCGAATGGCCCTCGAGCCCCGTCGACTCGCCGGCCGATATGCTCGCAACGCCCGGTTCGGGGCGAGGAAGTTGGTCTTCTGTTGTCGGTTTTTTCCGTCTCCAGTAGGGATACGCATCAATGCCAGGCCACTGAAAACTAAATCTGATAATTAATCCGGCGAGCATAATCGATATCGGCGAGGCCGTCGGCGGCCTCGCGGAAGCGGAGGCGTGGGTCCTCGATGGTGACCTGGGTATAAGGGGCGACGCTTCGGGTGATCCAGGCCGAGGAGCCGATCACGGAGTGGTGGCCGACCACGGTCTTGCCGCCGAGGATCGTGGCATTCGCGTAGATGATGACCTCGTCCTCGATGGTCGGATGGCGCTGGACGTCGCGGACGATCTGACCGAATTCGTCGCGGGGGAAGCTCAGGGCGCCGAGGGTGACGCCCTGGTAGAGCTTCACACCGTCGCCGATCCGGGTGGTTTCGCCGATCACGACGCCGGTGCCGTGGTCGATGAAGAAGCGTCGGCCGATCTGGGCTCCGGGGTGGATATCGATGCCGGTCTTTCCCTTGGCATACTCGGTCATGATTCGGGGGATGAGCGGGACGCCCAGGCGGTGCAGTTCGTGGGCGAGACGATAGACGGTCACCGCGGCGACGCCCGGGTAGCAGAAGACGATTTCGCCGAGGCTTTTGGCGGCTGGGTCGCCGTCGTACGCCGCCTGGACGTCCTCGGCGAGGGTGTGGCGGAGGGCGGGGATGGTTTCGAGGAAGCGGAGGGTGATCCCGGCGGCGCGACCCTCGTGATCGGTGGCATCGTCGCGATCGAGGCAATCGTGGCGGAAGGCTCGGGCGATCTGCTGGG
>DAHZZC010000079.1 GCA_027435495.1 Planctomycetales bacterium | reverse complement strand
GCCGAGGCGATCTACCGACGGGCCCTCGACGAGGCGCCCGACGATTTCGGCATACTGAACAACTGCGGCAACGCCCTTTGGGAGCAGACCCGGCCGGAGGAGGCGATCCCTTTCTACCGTCGAGCGCTGGAGATTCGTCCGGAGGCCGCCGAGACCCAGATGAACCTCGGCGTCGCCCTCTCTGACCTCGGCGACTTCGACGAGGCAATCGCCTGGATCGAGTCGTCGCTCCATCGCGAACCCGGGCTCGCCGACGCCTACGACAACCTGGGGATGACCCTGGCCCGGCTCGGACGCTGGGACGAGGCGCTGGCTCTCTACGATCGTGCCATCGAGATCAGGCCCGATTTCCCCGAGGCCCACCGGAACAAATCGTTCGTCCTGCTGACCCTGGGCGACTACCATCGCGGCTGGGCCGAGCACGAGTGGCGGCTCCGGTGCAAGAGCCACCGGCTGCTCCCGACCACCTCGCCCATGTGGAAGGGTGAGAACCTCGATGGCCGGTCCATCCTGCTCCACGCCGAGCAGGGGCTGGGCGATGTCATCATGTTCATCCGGTTCGTGGAGGACGTCAAGCGCAGGGGGGCGCACGTCGTCGCGGCCGTCCCCGACTCGCTGATCCGGCTCATCTCGCGAGCAACCGGCGTGGACGAGGTCCACGACTGGTTCGCTCCGCTGCCGACCTGCGACTATCACGCCCCGCTTATGAGCCTGCCCTCGATCCTCGGAACAACGCTGGAATCGCTCCCTGGCCGCTATCCCTACCTCTCACCCGACGATCGCTCGATCGAGCTCTGGCGGCCGGTCTTCGAAGATGCAATCGCGGCGGCCTACCCGGGCGCGTCCCTCACCCGGCCGTATCGGATCGGGATCGTCTGGCAGGGAAACCCGTCGCACCGGAACGACCGGCGCCGCTCTTTCCCACTGGAGCTCTTCCGGAGGATCGCCGAGATCCCGGGCGTACAGCTCATCAGCCTTCAAAAGGGACAGGGCGTCGACCAGCTTCAAGAGCAGGCCGATCGATTCCCAGTTGCCGTCTTCCCCGGCTGCGGGCCAGGCGAGCAGGACCGACGCGACTTTGTCGATACCGCGGCCGCCATGAGGCTCTGCGACCTGGTCATCGCACCCGACTCGTCGACCGCCCACCTGGCCGGGAGCATCGGTGTCCCGGTCTGGATTCCGCTGACAATCGTTTCCGACTGCCGGTGGCTGACCAAGCGAGAGGACAGTCCCTGGTATCCCAGCGTCCGCCTATTCCGTCAGGAGATCCTCAACGACTGGGAGGGTATCTTCGACCGGATGGCCGACCGACTCCGGGTCGAGATCGGGGTCTGAAAGGGTGTACGAGCCCGGTGGGCATCACGCTGCGTTGCGGCGTTCGACCCAGTCTCCAGGCCTTTTCGTACACCCGTGGAGCCTCGCCCATCGGCGAAGGGCTGGGATGGCACCCAGCGGCGGGCCGGTCCGCTAACCGATCGATTCGACCTTGAGGAGTCGGCGGGCCTCGGCGACACCCGGCGCGGGATGTCCATACTCACTCGCCGTGACCCGGGCCAGAGCGGCCAGGTGCCGCGAACGGAAGGCAGGCCGCGTCGTGGCAAACTCCTCGGTCACGGTGCGATAGTACTTCTCGGCGTGAAGGGCGCCGTCCTCGGAAATCGCATAGCGGAGCAGCATGTCGAAAACCGGTCGGGACGGGCGATCGAGCTGACCGTAGCGATGGATCAGAGCGCAGGCACGGGCCTGATCGCCGGCCTTGACGGCGGTCTCGGCCTCGGCGAGCAGGTGGTCGTCCTTGACGTTCCGGATCTTCTCCTCGTGCTCGGCGAACGGATACGGCCGGGGATTGAGCCCTCCGGTCTGGCCGGCCGTGTGGTAGGCACCGACGATCAGGCTGGCGTAAGCATTGCGGCGATCGGCGACTCGGCTGATGTTTCGCCATGCGTTCGCGGCATCGGAGGCGTGAACACCCACCGACGCTCCATGGACGCTCCCCTTGGGTTTCGCCGCGGAGTCCGCCTGAGTGCGACCGGGATCGTGAAGGACGAGTTGATTGGCGGCCATCGAGATCGCCTCGCCGATCACCTCGGGGGCGACCCCTTCGAGCAGGGCCTCGGTCACTGCCTCGGCGGCCTGGTCCCGTCGTGAGGCGTAGATGGTGTGGCACATCCGCTCGACCCAGGCATCGTCCGGACGACGATCCCCGGGTGATCGGCTGGCCAGCCCTCGCCGGTCGAGCAGTCCGGGGAGGAGCGCCCGCAGCGCCTCCTCACCGCCGTTCTTGCGGCGATGCAGGCCGCTCTCCTCATCGACGCAGAACCGGACCGACTGGCGGAGCAGGGTATGCGCGTGCTCCTTGCCGGTGAAGTCAAGCAGGGCCCACGACCGCCAGGCCAGCACAACGCGATGGACGTCGATATAGTCCTGCACGACATATTGAAGGTCGTTGTAGGCCGCGTCGAGCGGCCCTTGTGCAAGCGAGGCAAAGGTGCGCTCGGCCTCCGCCATGTCCGCGCGCCGGGTCGCATCGCGGAGCGATTCCGCGGTCGGAGGAACCGAGGCTGGTCCGGCCATGGCGACCGGATGCAGCACCTCCCGCGACCGGCCGCCCAGTTGCTGGATGTGGTTGGTGTTGCGGTAGAGCACCTTCAGGACGGGCAAGGCGCGCTGCGACTCGGGAAGCTCGCGGGCCATCTGGTAGGCCGGCGCAAGTGCCATGATCGAGTGGTAGCCCTCGTAATCCTGCCCTCCGAAGGTGCGCGCATTCGCCAGGGCGGCTGCGGCCACGAGCCGACGAAGATCGACCCCTTGCTGGAGACGCGCCACGATTTCCGGTAGGAATCGCTCAATCGGCGTCTCCTGCATCAGGGCGACCATCGGCTCCATCTCGCCGAACGTCAGCCGCTCGGGGCCCTCGGCCGCAGTTGCGGTTGGGGCCAGACCGAGGTCGATTGCCAGCGCCGGCCCGATGCTGGCGACGAGCATGCCGCGGCCCACGTCGGCCAGGAACTCTCGACGGTGGTAACGGTTTGTCATCACTCACTCCACGGCGTGGATCGCCTGTTCGAGCGAATCGACTGGGATACCCGGAAGAAGGAGCACGCCCCGCGGTACTACCTCTCTTCATACCCGCATCCGACCGCGGGCACAATGGACCAGCGACCGAGGTCGCGCGGACCGGGATTCTCCAGTGGATCGGGATAGCGGGCCTGGGAACCCTCGGTTTTTAGGGGTTGTGCCAGGCGTGGGACTCGGGCAGGAGCCGGTTGGCCTCGACCGGGCCCCACGTTCCGGACTCGTAAAAATGCAGCGGCGGCGGGTCTTCAAGAATCGGCTCGACGATCTGCCACTGGGCCTCGATGGCGTCCTCGCGTGAGAAAAGCGCCTGGTCTCCCTCAATCGCCGCGTGCAGAAGCCGGGAATAGGGCGGGACCTCGTCGCCCGACTGTCGTGAAGCCATCAATTCGACCGGCTGAAGGGCCTCCTGTTCACCCTCCTTTCGTACCACGGAACCGATCGCGATGATCTCCTCGGGATTGAAACGTATTCGCACATAATTTTTCGAGCAGTCGAGAGAATGTCCAGCGAATGAGCGTTGTGGCGGCGGCTTGAGTCGGACCATCACCTCGGTAGCCGTGGTGGCGAGGGACTTACCGGCCCGGATCAAAAACGGGACGCCGGCCCATCGCCACGATTCGATGGCCAGCCGGACCGCCGCGAAGGTTTCGACTTGCGAGTCGGCCTCGACCCCCTTCTCGTGCCGGTAGCCGCGGTACTGGCCCCGGACGACGTCGTCGGGGCCGAGGGGACGGATGGCGCGGAGAACCTTGACCTTTTCGTCGCGGATGCCGTCGGGCGCGTTCATCCCGGGCGGCTCCATGGCGAGCATCGCGACGACCTGAAGCATGTGGTTCTGGACCACGTCGCGGATGGCGCCGGCCTCCTCGTAGAAGGCGCCCCGGCCCTGGACGTCGAATTCCTCGGCCATGGTAATCTGTACGTCCTCGACACATTCACGCGACCAGATGGGTTCGAGGAATCGGTTGGCGAACCGGAAGCTGAGGATGTTCAGCACCGGCTCCTTGCCGACATAGTGGTCGATCCGAAACACTTGCGGTTCCGCGAAGGTCTTGTGG
>DAHZZC010000078.1 GCA_027435495.1 Planctomycetales bacterium | reverse complement strand
TCCGTCGCACGTCGTCCGAGGTCCCGACCGGATCGTGGTCCGGGCCTGGGCCGCGTCGGCCGTCGATCGGGTCCGGGCGCGGGTCGATGCCGGGCCCTGGATCCTGCTCGAGCCTGAGGGCCCGGAGTGGTCGGCCCGACTCGACGGTGGCTCGCTCTCGAAGGGCGAGCACGATTTGCTCGTTGAGGTCCAAGGCCAGGAAGGCGGCCTCGCCGCCCGGACGATCCGATTTGTGGTCGACACAACTGGGCGATACACGGCTGTCCCCCGGGCCGAGCCGAGGGTCGAGCAAACAGCCTTCTGCTGAGCGATCGGAAGGTGGATTTGAAAACGCCGACGGCGTCGAGGGTTGATCCTCGGCGCCGTCGGTGTTCGTCATCTGAGTCGATCCCCGATCAGAAGAGCGTCCCGGTGCTGGCGACCGGGCTGGGATTGATCGGCGAACGGGTAAACGGCAACGTCCCGTTGAATGGCAGCGGACTGGAGTTGATCGGCGATCCAGTGAACAGCAGTGTCCCATTGGATGGCAGCGGGCCGGGGTTGATCGGCGAGCCGGTGAACGGCAGTGTCCCATTGAACGGCAGTGGCGAGGCGTTCAACGGTCCGACCGGGTAGGCCAGAAGGTTGAATGCGATAGGGCTGTAGGCCAGTGGGCCGAACGGCAGCGCACCCTGCACGCCGATCGTGCTCAGCGGGGACGTCTCGCTCCCAAGCGCTGATATCGTGGCGCCCGAGAGGCCCGGCGTGGGGACCATTCCACCAGTTTCCAGCGCTCCAAGCGGCGAGGTCGGCGTGATCGAGGTCGGATACCCGGTGCTGGCGTATCCGGTCGTGCTGTAGCCAAGCCCACTCCCCATGTTCGACCCGATCGTCCCGAAACCAGTGGTGACCAGCCCGGTCGGACTGTACCCAGGTGCGACGTATCCGAGATTGCTGCCTGTCGGCATGATGGCGACAAGCGTTGGCAGAGCGCTGCCCTGCGAGTTGTTCACGATCGAGTAGGCCGGCAACGCCGTGCCGAGGACTCCGCTGGTCGGGAGCAGCCCGGTCGCGAGCGTGTTGGTCGTAGGCGAGGTTCCGAAAATCGCCGTCCGGGCCGCGATGCCCCGGGCCAGGAGATCAGCCCGCGCCGTGACACCCCGGGCCAGGAGGTCGGCCCTCGGCGTGACACCCCGGGCCAGGAGGTCGGCCCTCGCCACGGCGCCTCGGGTCAGAGCGGATGTGACCGGCATCCCGGACGTCGTCGAAACCCCGGTGCCCAGGTCGGTGACCGTCACGGCGCCGGTTGGAGAAACCGAAACCAGCGGGTCCTTGGCCATCGCCGACTGCGAATATGGCAAGGTTGCGACCCCTTGATGTTGCGCCAGCGCCGCCCTGCCCGCATGGAGCCGATGATGGGCCGCGAAACGATGCTGGGCCGCGAAACGATGCTGGGCCGCGAAACGATGCTGGGCCGCGAGGCGGTGTTCGACGGCAAGGCGGTGCTCGACCGCCAGATGGTGGGCGACCGCGGCATGCGCCGCTCCACCCATCCCCGAGAGTAACGATCGTTCCTCCAACTTCGACTGGTCGCCGCTCATCGACGGAACGAACTGGTGACGGCGACGATGCGAGCGAGACGAATCGGCTTCGGGCTTGTTGATCTTCAGGGCGCGCAGCATGACTGGTTCTCCTCGACGGAGTGTGCCGAAACTCGTATGTTGATGCGTCCTGGCGGACGCTTGATCCCGGAAGGAGCCGCCTCATTCGATTGGGGAGGCAATCGCTTATTGGTGTACTACTAGGTGATGCAAGTGGTGTGCCGGGTGGGTTTTTGATTTTCGGTTTTCCGGTCAGATAATCGGCCGATGATGTCTCGTCGCGACTATACGTACCTCGGCAGGAAAGCGCTTCCAGCAAGGAATCATCGGACCTACCAGCGGTTGCATAACGGCCGTAAAGCCCCCTTTGATGAGACCTCCGTGGGTCGATGCCGATCGCCGGACGAAGATGGTGGGGCCCGGTCGGAATCGTTTGGTCCTCGCTGTTGCCCCGCGCCGAGAGGTCGGGGGAAGATGGGTCGATCGGGCATTTCGATTTTTCCCCGGGAAAAGTGGGACGCGCCAACCGATCGGGACCCAGAAAGAGGTAGAAGGCGTGAGAGCGGAGACGCGGGAGGTTTGTCGATGGCGACCGGATCGGGATCGGCGCGAGACGTCTGGAAGGGGCTCGAAGGGCTCTTTCGCTTCGGGACGTTGGGGTCGCTGGATGACGCCGAGCTGCTTGGCCGGTTCGTGGACGGCGGACGCGGCGAGTCGGCCGAGGCAGCGTTTGCGGCGATGGTCGAGCGGCATGGTCCCATGGTCCTGGGCGTTTGCCGTCGCGTGCTGGGCAATCGGCACGAGGCCGAGGATGCGTTTCAGGCGACCTTTCTGATCCTGGCGCGGAAAGCCCGATGGATCGCCCGGCCGGAGCAACTGGCGAGCTGGCTGCATGGGGTCGCCTTACGAACGGCCCGCGACGCCCGCCATCGCGACGACCGCCGACGTGCCCGCGAGCGGAAGGCGTCGCTCCCGGCCGACGCCGTCGCCCCGCCCGACAATTCCCACGCTCGCGACGAGCTGCGCGCGATCGTCGACGAGGAGCTGGCCCGGCTCCCGGCCGCCTATCGCGGGCCGGTGATCCTCTGCGAGCTGGACGGCCTTTCGCGAAGGTCGGCGGCGGTCCGGCTCGGCATCTCCGAGGGAACGCTTTCGAGCCGCCTGGCCCGGGCGCGAGGACTGCTCCGCGACCGGCTCGCCCGACGAGGGCTGGCGCCCTCGGCCTCGACGCTCGCGATCCTGGCGCGGCCGACCCGCGCCGTCCTGATCCCGCCGACTCTGGCGGAGGTCACCATCACGGCCGCGGCTCGGGTCGCGGCCGGCACGTCTCTGGCCGGCGCCGCGGCGGCGCCGGTCGTCACGCTCACCCAGGGAGCCCTGAACGCCATGTTGTTCGCCAAAGTCAAGGGCGTCGCTTATGCGGTCGCCTCGGTCGCTGTTGTGTCGACGGGCGTCGGCGTGCTGGCCCAGACGCCGGACCGGGGCGCCCGTCCCCGAACGCCGCCTTCGTCGGACGCCCGTCCCGAGGTCGTCGAGGAGAAGGTCGAGCGTCGTGATCGGCCCGGCCGGGGCTCGTCGCGGGACGACCGCCTCGACGCCCTTGAGAGGAAGCTCGACCGGATCCTTGAGGCTCTCGGCAGCAACCGGCCAGTCGTGCCGCCCGGTTTGGCCGCCGTGGAGATTCGGTCCGTCCCGCCGCCGGCCGCGCCCCGACCACCGGCCCCGCCGTCGCTGGATGTGGCGGTACCGGACCGTCCGCCGGGCGCGCCGCCCGTCGCCCCGGCCCCGCCGCCAGCGGTGACGCTCCCCCATGTAATTTCCGGGGTTATGGGGGGAGCGGGCGGCTTCGCCGCGCCCCCATCGCTCGAAGGGCGTGTCGCCGAGCTGGAGCGTCGGCTGACCGCGCTGCAGAACCGTCTCGATTCGCCAGCCGTCTCGATTCGACGGCTGGACCAGCGCCAGCGTCCGGATCAGGTCCCGAATCGCGCGGCTGGCCAACCTCCCATCGAGAATTCGTACCACGGCGATGTCACCCCGGTTGCTGAGCCGACACCGCCCGTCGCGCCCCGAACCTCGGCCCGGACGCGTCGAGCGGCCCCCGAGCCCGACGACCATTCGCCCCAGCCCTCGGCGAGGCGTCGCAACAGTAGCAGGCCGGCACGCGAGGAGCCCGAAGCAGACGACGCCCGCAGCGAGGTCAGCAGGCCGGTCCGTTCGGCCCCCGAGCCCGAGCGTGAGGAGGACATCGAGACCGCGCCTCGCCGATCCTCGTCGAGGCCGACGGGCGGCCCGAACCGGGCAAATTGATCCACCCCGGAGGATCGATCCTGGCACCGCGAGGCCAACAACCTCATTCCCGTCCAGGATCGTCGGCGAGTAGGAGCCGGCTCCAGCCGGCGATCTTCGCGGCACCTTCGGCTTCGTCCAGGTCGGGAGCTGGAGCTCCCTCCTACATGGGCGATCGGTCCGGTCCTCCGTGATGGTCGGATCGATCGCGTTTTGTATTCGCCGGATCCCGCCGGCGCTCTTCGCGCCCGGTTCGACTCCGATTCGATGGCCGCTCCGTCCCTCCGCTTTATCCGATCGCCCCGCGGCGTTCTCATCTCCGGCAAGGAATTTCAACAGCGGAATCTTCCGAGAATTTGATCCTCCACTTTCGGTCGAGGTGTCTGATCTCGACGCGATCCGGCAATCCACTGAGTGGGGCGAGACAGACGCGAGGCCCAATCTCATCGGCCTCTCGTCACCCAGCGATCTCGGCGAAAACTGAAGCAGCCCGCGAATGCGGTGTGGTGGTCGGGCGACGGTCGTTCGGCCTCTCCGATAGGGGTGCGCTCCCAAGCAATCGAGGATCTACCGCCATGTCTACCTCCTGGTTCCGCAGCCTCCGCAAGAACGACCGGGCCGCTCTTCGCCAGCAGGAGCGCCGTCGTCGCTTCCAGATCGAGTCGCTCGAGGGCCGCCAGGTGCTCTCGACCTTCAGCGTCACTAGCCTCGCCGATAGCGGCCCGGGCTCCCTTCGCGCGGCGATCGTCGCGTCCGACGCCACGCCAGCCACGACCAGCACCCCGAACTCAATCGTCTTCGATTTCAACACGTTGAGCGGCGGCAACGGCGACCAGCAGGTGACGATCAACCTGAACTCGGCCCTGCCCACCATCACGCAGCCCGTCCACCTGCTCGGAACCCTGCCGAACGCCACGCCGGGCGTCGTGCTCAATGGGGCCAACGCGGGCTACTCGGCCGTCGGTCTGCAACTGACCAGCTCGGCCGCGGGCAGCGAGGTCGAGGGATTCGTGGTCGACTCCTTTGGTAGCGGCGGCATCCTGGTCGACGGGGCTCACGACCAGATCAGCGGCGATTTCATCGGCGTCAACGGCGCCGGCAACGCCGCGGCCGGCAACGGCGGCTTCGGCGTCCAGCTCACCAGCAACGCGACCGGGTCCATCGTCGAGGGAAACACCATCTCGGCCAACAGCGACGGCGTCGAAATCGACGGAACAACAGACGCTCTCGTCACGGCCAACAACATCGGCACCGACTCGACCGGCACCCATGCCCTGGGCAACACCATCGGCGTCGTCGTCTTCGACGGCGCGACGAACAACACGATCAGCAGCGACCTCATCTCGGGCAATTCGCTCTACGGCGTGGAGCTCTCCGACGCGGGCACAACGGGGAACGTCGTCGAGGGCAACGATATCGGTACCGACAAGACCGGCGCCGTCGCCCTGGGTAACGGCGATATCGGCCTGCTCATCGCCAACGGCGCCTCGGACAACACGGTCGGAGGAATCGTCGCCGGGTCGGCCAACGTCATCTCCGGCAACGGGGTTTACGGGGTGTACATTTCCAACGCCGGGACGACGGGGAACGTCGTCGAGGGGAATTTCATCGGCACCAACACCGGTGGCACCACAGCCCTCGGTACCGACGGTCGATCGCTGGGTAACGACGACGGCGTCGAGATCGCCTACGGGGCCTCCGGGAACATCGTCGGAGGAACCACATCGGCCGCACGTAACATCATCTCCGGCAACCTCGGCGACGGTGTCCAGATCACCAGCAGCGGCGGGAGCAACCTCGTCGAGGGCAACTTCATCGGTACCGCGGTCAGCGGCACCTACCCCCTGCCTAACGGTCGCAACGGCGTGACGATCCAGTATGGGACGAACCAGGATATCATCGGAGGGACCACCCCCGGCGCGGGCAACCTCATCTCCGGCAACAGCAACTACGGTGTCTGGATTCTTACCGCGAGCGACGCCACCGTTGAGGGTAACCTCATCGGCACGAATGCCGACGGGACCGGTGGACTGGCCAATCTCTCGGGCGTCTGGATCGAGGGCGGGTCGTCGAGCAACACGATCGGCGGGAACACCGCCGCCGCCCGCAACGTCATCTCGGGCAATACCCAGTGGGGCGTCTACATCACCGGAGCGAGCACGAACGACAACGTCGTCGAGGGGAATTTCGTCGGCACCGACATCACCGGGAATGCCGCCCTGCCCAACGGCTTTAACGGCGTCGATATCACCTCGGGAGCCCAGTACAACACCATCGGCGGCGCCACCGCCGGCGCGGGCAACATCATCTCGGGCAACTCCAACAACGGTGTCGTAATCGCCTTCGCCGGGGCCTCGTACAACACGGTCGAGGGGAACTGGATCGGCCTCGGCGCGGCCGGCAACGACCTGGCGAACGGGGCCAACGGCGTGGAGATCCTGGGCGGGGCCACCTCCAACACCATCGGCGGGACGTCGAACGTGATCTCGGCCAACGCCCAGCAGGGCGTGCTGATCACCGACTCCGGCACGACCAACAACATCGTCTCGGGTGACCTCATCGGGACCGACCCCACGGGCCGACTCGCGCACGACTCCTTCAACCATTCCTTCGGCAACGTCGGCCACGGGGTCGTGATCACCAACGGGGCCCAGTACAACCTGATCGGCGGGACCACCGCCGCGACCCGAAACGTCATCTCGAACAACGTCAACAATGGCGTCGCCTTCTCCGGTTCCGGCACGGCGTACAACCTCGTGGAAGGCGACTTCATCGGCACCAACGTGGACGGGACCTCCAGCCTGGGCAATGGCGGCAACGGCGTCTTCTTCTCCGGGGCACCAGGCAACACGGTCGGCGGGACCACCGCCGCCACCCGCAACATCATCTCGGGTAACCAATCGAACGGCCTCTGGCTCACCTCAGGCGCCTCGTCCGAGGTCATCGAGGGCAACTTCATCGGCACCGACGTCTCCGGCACGTACGCCATCCCGAACAGCAACGACGGCGTGTTGATC
>DAHZZC010000077.1 GCA_027435495.1 Planctomycetales bacterium | reverse complement strand
TGAAGGGCAGATTGATATCGGCCTGAGCCTGGAACGAAAGGTCCTTCTTGGCCTTCTCGGCGGCTTCCTTGAGCCGCTGAAGGGCCATCTGGTCCTTTCGAAGGTCAATCCCCTGCTCCTTCTTGAACTCGTCGGCAATGTGGTTGATCAGGGCCTCGTCCCAGTCGTCGCCGCCGAGGTGGGTGTCGCCGTTGGTCGACAGAACCTCGAAGACGCCGTCGCCGACGTCGAGGACCGAGATGTCGAACGTGCCGCCGCCGAGGTCAAAGACGGCGATCTTCTCGTTCTTCTTCTTCTCCAGACCGTAAGCCAGAGCCGCCGCGGTCGGCTCGTTGATGATCCGGGCGACCTCCAGGCCGGCGATCTGGCCGGCGTCCTTGGTGGCCTGCCGCTGGCTATCGTTGAAATAGGCAGGGACCGTGATCACCGCCTTGCGGACCTTGTGCCCCAGGTAACTCTCCGCCGCCTCCTTCAACTTGCGAAGCACCAGCGCCGAGATCTCCGGCGGCGTGTAGTCCTTCTTCGTCGCCTCCATGTGGACCTTGACGTAGTCACTCGACCCGCCGGTCACCTCGTACGGAACCATCTTCTCCTCGGACTGGACCTCGCTATGGCGACGGCCCATGAACCGCTTGATGGAGTAGATGGTCCCCCTAGGATTGGTGACCGCCTGCCGCTTGGCCGGGTCGCCGACAAGGATGTCCCCCTTGGCCGTAAAGGCGACCACCGACGGCGTCAGCCGGCTCCCCTCCTGGTTCGGGATGACCGTGACGTCGCTTCCCTCCATCACCGCGACGACGCTGTTGGTCGTCCCCAGGTCGATCCCGATGATCTTCTCGCCCTCTGACACGACTCGTCTCCTTTCCGACGGTGATCGGTGACCGCAGAGGAATCCCAACCTGCAATCCCGGTTCCCACGCCCCGATCGAGGGATATCATCTTAACGCATCTCTCCGGCGACCCGCGATCCGGCACCAACGCCCGCGGACATCCCCGGTTCCCTCTTGTAGCCCGCCACCCGCTGGCCTAATATTACAAATCTCTCCAAGAGCAAAGGCCGTGCCAGACCCCGAATTCGCACGGATGTTTTTCCATAAGTGTCTCCAATAAAACGACTTGGTATTTTGCATTTCGGGAGGCTCCTCGCCCTGACCGTGCAGAGATCTGCCAGTTTGACAGCCTCCTCCGCGAGCCGGTTGTCTGACTGCAAAAATGGCAGTCCGCTCGACCCCGAGAGTTCTCGGCCGAAATGCGGGTCGTCCGGATCGTACGGGCACCCCTGGTGATCCAGGCGGACAACCGCCTTGACAGCGACTGATTTATTCTTTGAATTACTTATTAGAGAAACGTTTGCGCTCGATTCGGACCGCGTCGGCCGATGGCGAGCGATTCGCCATTCGTGCCATCACCCAACTATACCTGTAGCCAGCCAGTCTCCGCACATGAACCGCAAGTCAACGCCGAAGAAGCGAACGACCCCGCGAGCTGGGGAGAGTCCTGTTGCCCCGAAGGCGGTGGGATCGAGGCCGACGAAGGTGACGGATCTGAAGCCGGTGCCGACCCTGGCGGACCTTCGCCGTGAGATCGACCTGCTGGACCGGCAGCTCGTGGAGTTGCTGAACCGTCGGGCGGAGGTGGTGGTCCGGGTCGGTCAATTCAAGCAAGACCGGGGGCTGGAGGTCTGGTCGTCGTCGCGGGAGGATGAGGTGATCGCGCAGGCGATCGCGGCGAGTCATGGCCCGCTGGCACCGGAGACGTTGCGGATTATCTTCCGCGAGCTGATCAGCGGCTCCCGGGCGCTGGAGCGGCCGATGCGTGTCGCCTGTCTGGGGCCGAAGTACAGTTACAGCCATCTGGCCTCGGTGGCCCGGTTTGGCGAGGCCGTGGAGCATGTACCGGTCGGGTCGATCGCGGCGGTCTTCGAGGAGGTGAATCGGCGGCACGTTCAGTTTGGGCTGGTCCCGCTGGAGAACTCGACCGACGGTCGGATTGCCGACACGCTTGATATGTTCGTCAAGTTGCCGAACCTCAAGATCCGGGCGGAGGTCCGGCTCCGGGTCCACCACTGCCTGCTCGGCCGATGCGAGTGGGGGCAGATCCGCCGTGTCTACTCGAAGGCGCAGGCACTCTCGCAGTGTCGGAACTGGCTGGGGAAAAACGTCCCGCAGGCGGCGAAGGTGGAGGTGGTCTCGACTGCCGCCGCGGCCGAGCTGGCCCAGCGCGAGGATTTCGCGGCCGCGGTCGCGAGTCGGGCGGCGGCCGGGCCCTATCGGCTCAATGTCCTGGCGGAGAACATCGAGGACCAGCCGCACAATGTCACCCGGTTCGCGGTGATCGCCGAGCGGCCGGGCGAGCGAACCGGCCGCGACAAGACCACGCTGATGCTTCGCCTCGCCAATGAGCCGGGGACCCTGCCGCGTGCGATCGCCCCGTTCGAGAAGCTGGGGGTCAACATGACCTGGATCGAGTCGTTCCCGGCCCCAGACGGCTCTCGGGACCGCGATCCCGCCTATCTCTTCTTTCTCGACATCGAGGGGCACGTCGACGACCCTCCCGTGCAGAAGGCCCTCGACCTGGTCCGCCGCCGTTGCGAGCGGATGGATATCCTCGGCTCATACCCCAGGACCGATTGCATCGAAAGCTAGGCCTGGTGGGTCGAGGCCGATGTGGCTCCGTTGCCTCACGGGTCGGCAATGGGGGAACACCGGGCCGCGACGAGTTGACAGGCTCATGGCGTGTCCTAGCTTTCATTGGGGCATGTGCCATCGAGCCGGCGCAACGCCGGAGGGCCGATCGCCCGACGAGCCCCGCATCAACACGAAGCGGACCCCTCGTAACCCATCAAGGAACGACCCGCCATGAGCCTGCGCCGGATCGATCGTCGCGAGCTGAATCCCGGCTCCCCGCTCCAGATTTACCTTCACGACATCAACGATACTCCGCTCCTCTCCGCCGAGGAAGAGCGCGAGCTGGCGGAGCGCGTGGCGATGGGCGACCCGATCGCCCGCGACCACATGGTCAAGGCCAACCTCCGGCTGGTCGTCAATATCGCTCGCGGCTATCTCGGCAAGGGGCTCAGCCTCGAAGACCTGATCGAAGAAGGGAACCTCGGGCTGATGCGGGCCGTCGAGGGTTTCGACGGAATGATGGATACGCGCTTCAGCACCTATGCCAGCTACTGGATCAAGCAGTCGATCCGCCGCGCCGTGATGAACAACGGCAAGCCGATCCGGCTGCCGGCTTACATGGTGAGTCTGCTCTCGAAGTGGACGCGCGCTCAGGCCATTCTGGCCGACCGGCTCGGCCGCCAGCCGACGCATGAGGAGATCGGCAAGGCCCTCCGACTTTCGAAGCGGAAGATCGGGATCGTCGCCAAGGCAATTCGGGTGAACAATCTCTCGCCGCAGGGAGACACTCCTTCCGATGAGGGGCCCGCGCTGGATGATCTGCTCACCGACGATCGGAGCAAGGCACCCGAGACACAGTTGATCGAGTCGGACGACCTCGACCGAATTTTCGAGCACATCGGCGAGCTGGACGACCGCGAGGCCATGGTGATCCGGATGCGGTTCGGCCTCGCCTCGTACGACCCGATGACCCTCCGCGAGGTCGGCGAGAACCTGGGCCTGACCCGCGAGCGCGTCCGACAACTTGAGGGCCAGGCGCTCCAGAAGCTGATCGGGGCGCTCCGCGAAACGACCAATTCGACGGCGGGGTCGTGAAGACGGCCCCCGGTCGGGAGATCATGGGTTGAGGAGCCCCAGGCGCCGGTCTAACCCGGCGCCTGCCAGACGATCCGACCACAATCGAAGGGGCGAGGCTTCCGGACCGGAAGCTAGAGCGGTTTCTCCGGTCAGTGGTCAATGAGCGGCGTTCTCATGAAACCGATCTGGGCGAACTGGGGCTGGTAGGCCAGGTTGACCATCTCTGTGACCGTTGGCTTGTTGGGCCTGGGTTCCTTCTCGTATTGCTTCTCGGCATGGACCGCTTTGCGCCAATGCTTGACCTCGGGGCCAAACGTCTTGCCGGTCGCGTAGCTGGCGACGGAGATCACCAGCTCGTTGAAATGCCGTCGAGAGTCGTTCAGGGCCTTGAGCTGTGAAACATCCCCTTCGAGTTGCGACTCAGCCGCGGCGGCCCCTTTCTGGGCCTCCTGAATCATCTGGCTCGCGGAAATCTGGGCCCCTTCCACCAGCGTGTAACCTTCAAGCTGGTGGCCCGGTCGGGTGATGAAACTGCCGACCGTACCGAGCGATCGCGTGATCACCGGCATGCCGAACTGATCGTAGGTGATGATATCGCCCGGCAGGGGCATCATGCCGGGAGGCGGCGGTGGGGCGTAGAATCGGGCGACATTGTATCGCTGCCCCTCGACGAACAGAACGCCCGGCGAGCCCGGCCCGGCGACGTATTTTACTTCGTAATTCAGCGTGTCGACCAGCAGGCCGACCAGCAATTCGAGGTAGTCGTTGGAGCTTCGTCCGCGGAGAATCTCGGTCGCGCGACGACGGACCTCGGGCGTTCTCCCATAAATCGCGAGCATGGCGAGGCTCCGGGTCGCCAGGGGCCTGTCGATCCGCTCCAGGGCTCCGATCAGGAGGAGCTGGTCGATCTGGCTCCCGCCAAACTCCCGGTACATGGACGGGATGGCGCGCTCGTCGCGGATTGCCTCGAACTCGGCCCAGGCCGCGTCTCGCTTCCTCGGGCCGTTGGACCCATGAATATCGCGATGGATCTTCCGAAGCCGGGGCGCCCAGAGGCGATCGGCCTTCTTCTGCTCCTCCGTCTCGGCAATTTGAACCTCGCTCATCCAGCGATGGCCGACCTTCCGATATCCGAGCTTCCGCCAGGCCGATTCCCGCTTGGGATCGAGCCGGAGAACCTCGCCGTAATGGATGCGGGCCTCGGCCTTCAACCCATGCGCGTCGCACCATTCCGCCAGCTTCAAATGGCCGGCGACCGTCGTCGGGGCTTTTTCCTT
>DAHZZC010000076.1 GCA_027435495.1 Planctomycetales bacterium | reverse complement strand
CCCCGTCGAGCTCTTCGAGATCGGGCACGACCCGACCGAGTCGCACGACCTGGCCGCCACTCGCCCCGAGAAGGCCGCCGAACTGGTCCGGAAGCTCGAAGCCTACTGGCTGGTCCGGAAGCCTTGATCTCCAACTGAGAGCGAGCATGAGCCCCATCCATCCCCCTGCCCCGGCCGACGGCTTGACAATCGCCCGACTCCAGACGATCATCTTACAAGTGTACGGTGAAAAGGATGCTGCGCGGGGGGATTCGGCGACGTTCCTCTGGCTGGCGGAGGAGTTTGGCGAGCTGGCGACGGCGCTGCGGTCGGGGACGCAGGAGGAGCTGGCCGCCGAGATGGCCGACGTGCTCGCCTGGCTGGCGACCCTCGCGAATATCCGGGGGATTGACCTCGAGGCGGCCGTTCTGAAGAAGTACGGCCGGTCGTGCCCGGGTTGCGGGTCGATCCCGTGTGCCTGCGACCCGGCCGAGAAGCCGTGACCTGAACCGCAGGGGCGGCCGGGGTTCGGTTCGAACCATCGGCGGCAGGGGGACGTAACAAGACAGTCCATGCGCCGGGATCGCCCCGGATCCAGTCTCCACCAGGGATTCCCACAGCCGATGAATCGCGATTTCTACCCCAGGGCGGCCGTCCGGGCTGCCCGGACGCTCCTCCTGCCGGCGCTGGCGCTGGCGATCGCCCAGACCGTCGCCGGGACGGCCGTGGCCGCTTCTGCGCCGGTCGAGGTCGAGAACCTCTGGATCGGCTTTGGCTCGTCCGGCACGTTCAAGGTCGGCACCTGGACGCCGGTCTGGGTGCAGCTTCGCGGGGGTGACCAGCGGTTCGACGGGTTCCTTGAGGTCGTGGCCGCCGACGACGACGGAACGCCGACGTCGTACTTCACGAGAGTGAGCGTCGACGCCCGGTCGAGTCAGGTCTTCCCGGCGTATATCCGCCCCGGCGCCCGGGATCCGGACCTGACCCTCCGCATCCACGACCGCGCCCAACGCCTGGTGGCGAAGCTTCCGCAAGACGTGGTCCTTCGACGTCCGCCGCTGGCGGTGAGTCCGCAGGAGACGATGATCCTCGCGATCGGCCGGGCGTCCGGGCTGGAGGCGATGGCGGAGATCCCTGGCTTCCGATCGGGAATGGCGGCGCAGGCGCCCTCGTCAACCGGAGTCGCGGTAACGAGCGGTGGCGGAGAGCCGATTGTGGTGGCCCGGGTCGACCCGAGAATGAGCCGGCTCCCCGGGCGATGGTACGGGTATGATGCCGCACGCGCTGTCGTGGTCGACACCGCGGATCCCGAGGTCCTCAAGTCGCTCGACGGCCTTCGCGGTCAGCCGCTGGTCGACTGGGTGAAACGAGGCGGGCACCTGGTCGTCTCGGTCGGGGCGAACTGGCAGGCGGTCCGCGACAGCGTTCTCGGCCCGATCCTGCCGGGCCTGCCCGCCGGTCAGGAGCAGGTTGCCTCGCTCGACGCCCTGGACATCTTCGCCGGCGCCTCGCACCCAATCACGCCGCCCGGCTCACCGCGAGTGCTCGTCACACGGCTGGACGAGATCAAGAAACGCGGCGGTGTGAACCTCGCCCCGATGTCTGGACTGGCCGCCGTCGTTCGCGGTCCT
>DAHZZC010000075.1 GCA_027435495.1 Planctomycetales bacterium | reverse complement strand
CCGACCAACATCACCGCGATGCGACGGTTCGCCGCCGTCCTGCTCGCCGAGAACGACAAGGACGAACTTCTCCTCCTGGCCGAGCGGCTCGACGGCGTCGAGGGCGGCGCGGTGCTGGGCGCGATGCTCCGTGGCACTGTCTACCACAACGACGAGAACCCTCAGCGCGCCGTCGAGGCGTTCGAGACGGTTCTCCGGCTCGACCCCGGCCTTGAGCAGATGCCGGCCTCGCGGTCCCTCTTCTGGCGACAGCTCACCGAGGATCTCGTCGAGTGCGGCCGGCTTGAAGACTCCGCCCGATACCTGATTCGGGCGCTGGAATCGGCCCGCGATCCTGAATTGGTCGCCCGCCTCGCTCAGACCTATTTCCTCCGAGGCGATCTCGACCAGGCGGTCCGGTATTTCCGAGAGTCGGCCGAGTCCGACCCGACCCTCTCGGCACCCCTCGTCGGACTCGCACGGATCGCGCTCCAGCGCGGCCGGCCGACGGAAGCCCTCCCCGAGCTCGAGCGGGCCCGGATGCTCGACCCACACAACCACGCCGTCCTCTACAGCCTCGCTCTCACCTACCGCCAGCTCGGCCGTGCCGCCGACTCCGACCGCGTCCGCCTCGAGATGGACCAGATCCGGAGCGAGTCGACCCGGACGCCCAGCGATCCCCATCCTCAATGGCCTCGCCATGCCCTCTGAGCCCATCGGCGAGGTCAAGCGTCCCCATCGGCGTCAGCCAGCATTCCCCTTCTCCTGATCCGGATTTCCCCCCGCAACGTTTGCTCCGTCGTTGAGATTAGTATCTAATTATATTACTGTGTTTGCAAGCCTGTCCCTCCGGATCCATCGCAACCGAACCAGGGCCCTTTCCACTCGGGTTTCGTCCGGATGGATGGTGGAGGTTCCGCAAGCCCGCGCCGCTGATCGGAAGTGCGGATCAATCGCGGGCCGATGGCCGTTCTCGCGAGGGCCCTTGATCAGCCGGATCCCGCCTCGATCCAGACTCAGGTGAAAGTCGGGCGGCGCGAGATGGAAAGCGCCTCGACCCCGCCGGCCGACGCCCGATCACCACGATATCGTGTCCCGCCATCACGACCTCTTCGCTCACGAGAGCCCCCATGGGCGCCGTCGCAGGCCAGCCTGTTCCGGTTCGGTCCACGCGGGCAATGCGCCGTTCTATCGCCCGATTGGGGCTTTCGTCAGGGGGTCAGGCGGCTGTCGGACGACCGGCTCTCAATGGAAGGATTCGAGGGCCGCGCGAACGTCCCGGTCGATGCTGAACAGCCGATCGAGGTTGGATGTACGGAAAACCTGCTGGATCACCGGCGACATCTCGCAGAGCCGGAGCTTCCCCCCGGAAGTCGCCACCCGTCGCTGAAGGAGGATGAGCTTGCTCAAAAGTGTGCTGGAAACCAGGTTCACGTCGGAGAAGTCGAGAACCAGGCGGATCGGGCTGCCGTCATTCGGCAGGGTGCCCAGAACCTGGTCGGCCGCCTCGCGGACGGTTCGCTCGTCGAAAAGCTGCCGGTCGACGAACCGGATGACCCGGATGCCATCGGTCTCACTGGCCTGAATCCTGGGAGTGACGGCCATCGTTCTGCCCCCGCGATTGCCTGCGCCTCGGTGACGGTCTCGGGATCGATCGCTCGGTCGGCCCGGGAAGGGTGGCGATTCGCCGCACCCGGGCGCAATCATCGTCGCCCGGCCGATGCCGATCAAGGGATTCCGGCCGAAATTCTCCTGGCGAGGCCCTCCCGAGACTCAATCCTTCTCCTCGGCCGACCGCCGACGCATCCGCGAGGCGATCCCGCCCGGTGGCCCCGGCGGTCGAACCTCGCTCCGCGGCCCGTCCTTGACCGAGGGCTCCGAGGGACGATCCCGGATCGCCTTCAGCGCCGCCTCACGGTCCGACTCGTACGAGAAGAGCGACTCCAGCTTGCTCGCCCGCAGGACCTCCGATACCGTCGCGTCCACGTTGCAGAAGATCACCCGACCGCCCTTCTGCCTGACCGTACGCTGCAAGGCCACAAAGTTCCCAAGCGCCGCCGAACCGGCGAACCCGACCCCACTCAGGTCGACTACCAGCTCCGGACGGCCGCCCGATTGCACGTGAGTCTCGTAATGTTTCCGCAGATCCTGCACCGGGGCCGGGTCCAGCCGTAGGCAGTCCCAGAACTCCGCCACCAGGATGCCATCCTTGTTATGGATCTCGACGGAGGGCTTCAGCATGGATGATCTTCCGGCAGAGCGCCGATTTGATGGGTGTGTGACCGCCTCTCCTAACTCCGACATATATCCTAACGTGGAGCCGGGTGGGGGAACAGGCGTCGTTCCTCGATTTGAGTGAGGGTCCTGGCTGAACGGGCTCGCGATACAATCCGTATATCCCGCTGGCGGAACAACTGGTGGGCGAATC